>JBBQKZ010000017.1:0-44017 GCA_038327405.1 Burkholderiales bacterium
GTTTTACCGACATGGTGGCCAAGGCCGACCGCCTTGGCGCCAGCCGCTTCGTGGCCCTGGATGCACAAGGCCAGCGATCGTGGGTGCAAAAGGTGGATGGCCAATGGCTGCGCGACACTCCGCGTTCGCCGCAACGCGCGGCCGCGCCCGAGCGGCCGGTGAAGGGCGCACCGGACGGGGATCGGTCGGTGCCCGCCGGCAACGTCATTCCGTTGGCAACGACACCGACACCCCAGACATTGCCTCGATCAACCGAGGTCACCGACGCACAAGCTCTCACCAAGATGGATGCCCAGGCAGAACGTGCAGCCCTGGTGGCACGGCTGGAAGCTGCGCTGATCGACCGGTACCTGATCAAACGTGCGCCCGTCACCGTGGGCGACTTGACCATCGGTCTCACCGAATACCGGTTTCGAGGAGACACCTCGCGCGTGGCCTTTACCGAGTCCACGTTCCGCCTGGCCACAGACACCAACAGCCCATCGGTGGCGCGCTCCATGGTCGATGTGGCCGAGGCGCGCAACTGGCAGTCGCTGCGGATTTCAGGCAACGAAAACTTCAAACGCCTGGTCTGGTTGGAGGCCGCTGCACGCGGCGTCAAAACGCTGGGCTACGAGCCCAACCCGGCCGATCTGGAGCGCCTCAAGGTCGAACGCGAGTTGCGCCAGGTCAACCGCATTGAACCGGCCCGGGATGCCGACACCAGCAAGGTGACAGCAACGACGGATACCCCCTCTGGCCGTGGCAACGGCGGACGCAAGGCGGTGCTGGCGGCCATCGATGCCATCCTGCTGGCCAAACGCGTGCCCGAGAAACAACGCTCGGCAATCATGGCGGCAGCCACGGAAAAACTCGCTCAGCGCATACGCGACGGGCAGGTGCCCAAGGTCAAGGTCTACGACACAAACGCCCCCTCCCGGCGCCCCGCCGTAATCACGCCTCGGGAAGCGCAACGCACCCGCGAACGGGCGGCACCTGTTCGTTGAGGATGCCGCCGTGCGTGCCCCGGAACACGTTCTCGAACCGTCGGAGCCGCAAGTCGCTTACGAGATTGGTGGCCAGCGTTGGAGCAAGGACGAGCCAGGGTTTGCAGAGGCCGTCGCGCAAGCCCACGAACAGCACCTGCGCCCACGCTGCCTGTGCCAGCGAGACACTCAGGGCCAGGGCATCGAGATGTATGTGGCCCGTCTGCTGGATGGCTACATCGTCAAACGCATGCCGAACACTGGCAGCCAACACGCCACCGCCTGCCCCTCCTACGAGCCACCGGCAGATCTCTCCGGTTTGGGGCAACTTCTCGGAACGGCCATTCTCGAAAATCCGTCCACCGGCACAACAACGCTGAAGCTGGACTTCCCGATGACCAAGATGCCGGGGCGCTCAGCACCACCGCCGGCGAGCAGCACCGCCAGCAGCGTCTCGTCCCAGGGCAACAAGCTGACCCTGCGCAGCCTGTTGCACTACCTGTGGGACCAGGCCGAATTGACGCGCTGGCAACCGGGTTTCGCGGGCAAGAGATCCTGGGCCACCGTGCGCCGCCACCTGCTGCGCGCCGCCGAGAACAAGTTCGTCGGTGGCCATCCGCTGTTGGCCAGCCTCTACATACCGGAGATGTTTTCGGTTGAAAACAAGGACGCCATCACCGCGCGCCGCCTGCAGCAGTGGACGCGCTCAAGACCAACATCGGGGTCTCCCCAGCCATTGATGCTCATGATCGCCGAGGTCAAGGAGATCGTCCCAGCCCGTTACGGCCACAAGGCCGTCATCAAACATGTGCCCGACCAGCCGTTCGGGCTCGATGACCAGCTGTACCGCCGGCTCAGCCGGTGTTTTGAGCGGGAGTTGGCGCTTTGGAGCGCGACAGAAAACCTGCACATGCTGATGATTGCCACTTTCAGAATGGCTGATGTAGGTCTGCCCGGCGTCGTAGAACTGTCACTGATGCCGGCCACCACACATTGGCAACTCGTCGAAGATCAGTTCGACCGCCAACTCGTCGAGAAACTTGTGGGAGAGGGCCGCTCATTTATCAAATGTCTCCGGTACAACGCGCCGGTATCAAAGGTTGGGGTCAGTGCCAGCCTCACCGACTGTGGCGCCTCGCCGCAGATCTTGATCGTTGTACGGCGATCCTTCAACGAGGATGAGATCGCTGGTGATCTCGAACGATTGATAACCAGTGAGGGTCAGCGCCCGTGGGTATGGAACGCGCTCGTTGAGCCACTACCGCAGCTCCCTCTCAAAGTTTGAAGCTACATCAAGCCTCTCCTTTTTGTATTACTTTCGGACGATAGAGAGGTTGTGTGAACAGCCGACGCAGGACACTCCAACAGTCGTCGGATTGCAAAGCAGACAACCTCAGAAGGGTGCCTGGAATAATTTCAGGAATATTTTGTTGTAAAGTTTGTAGTTGAGTGAGATACTTGAATCCTCAGCGTTTCAGGCTCCTGCCTCCACGACCATGCCCTTCGCCAGCGAAAACCAAGTCAACGCCATTCTGAAACCGCACTTCGGCACCCTCGTTGACTTGGTGCAGACGGCGCATATGGAATTCCGGGATTCCATTTTGGCCGCGTCTCTTCAGGCGCCTCGGGTGCGTGCCAACTTCATTTGGAACCAGTTCCTTTTCCACGCGAAGGCTCGCTTCGAGGGTTCCATCGACATCAGCGTAGACAATCGTCAACACTGGCAAGGATTGATGGTCGGAACGACCTTCTTTATTCGCATGAAGAAGGGCACTCCGAAATTGCTGTCAAGGAATTACCCGACACAGTCTGCGCTGGATTTCAACGATGCCAATGTGGATCTGTTCGAGGGCACGTCACGCCTGGAGCTTATCTACACGCTCGACGAACTCGAAACTAGCATTGACCGTATCGTGCTCGCCCAGCGTCATCTCAACCGAATCGTATGGGCGATAGATCTTCTCGATAGCGCAGAAGACCATGGTCAGACGGTGATCCCTCTTCGTCTCGCGCCGAGTGGCGACTCCCCAGCGACTCGAGTTCTCAAGCCCAAGAAGGCCAAGACAGCCCCAAAGAAGCAAGGAACCGATGATGCAGGAGCTTGACGGCTTCTTCCGCCCAGAAATGGTCGGGTTGAGGCGGCGCATGCTCGGGATGAGTCAGGGCGACCTTGTGTCGGCGACTGGAATATCCCAGGGGATGATCTCCAAGATTGAACAAGGTGTGAAGGCGCCGAGCGAAGAACACATTGAGAAGCTTGCGACGGCGATGGAGTGCCGCCGCACGTTCTTTTTCCAGGTGGAGCGCGAATACGGACCACCGATGAGCGCCCACCCCATGTATCGAAAGAAGGCGTCGGTTGGACAGAAAGTGCTTGACAAGGTCATCGCTGAACTCAGCGTACGACTCGGGCACGCTCGAGTGCTTCTCAATGCTGTCGAGTTCACCCCAGAACTGCCGCTTCCTCAATACGACTCGGATGAATACGCCGGTCAGATTGAAGAAGTTGCTGCCATGATTCGCCGCGCTTGGTACGTGCCAAGAGGTCCGATCAGGTCACTGATGGACTTCGTTGAACGAGCGGGCATCTTGGTGGTGCACTCGGACATGGAAGCGGCCCACATTGATGGAGCAAGCTATCAGGTAGCGGGCATGCCGCCGGTGATCTTCTTGAATCGCAGCCTATCCGCAGACAGGCTGCGATTCAGTCTTGCGCATGAACTTGGCCATATCGTTTTGCATCGATACCCATGCCCGGAAATGGAACAACAGGCAAATGAGTTCGCTGCAGCGTTGCTCATGCCACGGGAAGACATCGCTGCAGAGTTGAAGGGGATTACTCTTGCGAAGGCCGCCCAACTCAAGCCTTACTGGAAGGTCTCCATGGGTGCTCTCATCGTTCGGGCAAAGACCTTGGGGAAGGTAGACGATGGCAGCTACGCGTACCTATGGCGCCAAATGGCAATGCACGGTTATCGAACTAGGGAACCCGCGTCACTGGACTTCGCGCCTGAGCAGCCTTCGGTTGCGCCTGCTCTGCTGGCCAATTTGACCCAAAACATGGGCTATGACCGTCAAGACATCGAGCAAGCCCTTCATCTTTCATTCGATGAAATTGAGAGGCTGTACGGACTCGAGCCGCCGAGAAGCGGCCTCCGACGCGTGAAGTAGCTTTATCAGCCCGCCCTGACTGGGCTTTTTTCGCCTTCGCTTCTCTCCCCTGTCAATCAACCAGATGGAACGACTTCTTGCATTCCCAATGGAGTTCAAGCACCCATCAGATCAACAAAAGAGCGCTCGAAGATTTCCGAGACATAGCTCTTCGATGGCTCTTTCTGAAACAGCACGTGCCGTTCCGCGAAATCGTCCAAGGTGGCCATGCCTGGCTGCCACCATCGAACAGCGCCTAAGGGTGTATTCGACACCACGAACGAATGCAGTGAGACCTTGCCCTTTCGCCCTGCGTCTTTGTCCCCCAACTTGGTCTCGATCTCTTTGATCGTTTCAAAGAAGCGCAACTTGGGATCGTTTAGCCCTTCGCACCGCAAGATACCTTTCGGGTCAACAAAGATGACATGTTGGCGACCCCGATCCAACACCCACAAGATGAAGTCTGGGTAGAAATTGCCTGCTTCGAAGAACCCCACCCCTCGCCCTTTGGACAGGTTTCGAAGCAGGTACACCTCTTTGCCCTCCAGGCATCCGGGGCGGCTCTGGCAGTAGGTTCGCAGGTCAACGACGAAGTCCCGCTCACCTTCGTTCAGCTGCACCGGGCTGACGCTTAGGAGATCGCTATCCACCCCGTTGCGCAGGTGCAGCAGCGGTGAGTAGAGGTGCTGGTCAAAGTAGATCGCCTCACCCTTGCCACCGATGTTGAAATCGCTCAGGTTGCCGTCGCTGATGTGCTCCTTCAGCTCGATCAAGCGCTGGATGATTAGCTTCTCTGACCGGTCCACCAGCACCTTGTAGGCGTCGATGAAATTAGGGTCGGTCGGGCTGAGTTCCTGATAGATGCGGTGCGGCGCCTCATACGCATCTTTCTTGACCTTGTAGAAACGGTCGCAGTACTTGCGCAGCAGTGCCGTCGCGATCTCTTCCCACTCGTGGACTTTCTCGAAGCTGTCAGCCTGCATGACCTCTGGCGGCACGTACAAGGTGTACCAGTCGTTGCCGGGCTGCAGCAAGGCGCGTGGCGTGTCGCGCCCCAGGTTCAGGTTGTGCCAGCCTCGTTCGGCCTTCAGCTGTTGAAGCGCCATGTAAATGGCGTCGAAGTTCATGAAGGCCAGATGCTCTTGGCCCAGAAAGGCCCTGTTTCGCCCCGTCTGGATCTGCGAAAACGCCACACCACGACTCGCCTTGGACGCGACACGTGGATACCAGTCCAGCACGATGTCACCCGGCCTCAGCACGATGGTGTCGGCAGTGGCCAGGGTCACCTTCTCTTCTTTCTTGAAGTTGATGTTTTCGGGCACCTTCACGGTGATCAAGGGCGTTGTAGGCAGCTTGATGCGCACCGGAATGTCAAACGTCTGGCGGTCATCAGGCTTCTTGATGCCCTCGCCTTCCAGGAACTCGTTGAAGCGCTCCATGTAATCGGACTTGACCCCGAACACGTTCAGCGTTTCCAGCAGCGGCAGATAAGCATCCTTGGCTACCCATAATAGGTCTTTGTCCTTGGCCGCCCAGTGAATGGCACGACTGCGCTTCAAGCTGGACGCAAACCCTTTTAGGCGCACCCCGCGCCCGAACAGCTGGATGATCTCGGAGCCCTCGCTCTGCCCCACATGCATCAGCCCCAGGGTAGACACTCGGTAGCTGTTCCAACCCTCGGTAAAGCGCTTGGAACCAATGAGCACCGTCAGCTTGGAGTCCCTGTCGTTCAATGAACGGAACAGCGAATCGCCAAAGGGTCGCTCAGACACGTGTAGCCACTGCGGGTGTCCCTCGCACAGGTCAGCCACCTTCTTCGCGTCGCCCACGTTCACCACACCGAAAGGCTCCTCAGCGGCGCCCACACGCAAGGCCAGCTCACCGTCTCCGCCGGTCAGATACTCCACATGCAAGCTGCCGCCAGAAGGCGCGTTGAACAGCAGCTTGAGGATGTCTTCAAACACGGCCTGGGCGCTCAATCCCTGCTGCGCGAGGTAAGGAAACGCCTCGGCAAAGGTGTCGCGCTGCTGCTGGTCCCGAAGGCCCGTGTCTCCACTGAGCAGTTTTTGAATGTGCAAGACAGTCTTGGCCTTGTCGGCCACCAACTCCGCCAGGAACAGCAAGATATCGACCACGTCAGACACCTGCCGCTTGGCCTCTGTGCGCACTGCAGTCACCTTGCTGCCCACAAACACCCACAGCGGCTTTTCCACTGCAAAGGACCTGTACTGCCCTTGACGGTCCTCGAATACACGCAGCTGCTGGTAGTAGCTCAGCAGGCAGGCGGTAAGGTACAGGCGCCTGCGTTCGCTGTCGGCCTTGCTGTTCTCTTGCCCTTCGATGTTGAGGATCTTGTAATCTTTGCCAAAACCGTCGGCATGGAAGTAGCGGTACGAGTAGTCAAACAAGATGCTCTTCGAATACTCGTCGGCCAGCGCAGCGTCGCTGCCCACCGCTTGGCCCAGCGTGGCCGAGTATTCAAAAGTGAAGCCGTCCTGCGCCAGGCGGCTGCGCATTTCGGACCACACCTCGCCCTGCGACCCCCGGTGCGCCTCGTCGATGAACACCAGGTTGTTGGTTTCAAACTGGTCCACCGACACGGTCTTCTTCTTGCCCTCCTCGCGCAGCTTGTTCATGTCGATCACGTCGACCGTCTGCGCCCGAAACAGGCCGAAGCTGCCACCGGTGGTGTCTTTGTCAAACGGTGCGGCTGCAATGCCCGAGAGCGCCAGCTCTTGCAGGTGCTGGCGCGTCATGCCTTCATTGGGCGTCAACAGCACCACGCGGTTGATGTCCTTCGTGCGTCGGTGCTTGGTTAGGTAGTGCCGGAACTGCAGCACGTTCACGTGCATCAGCAGAGTCTTGCCGCTGCCGGTGGCGTTCCACAGGGCCAGTTTGCGCAACGACTCCAACGTGTAAGGGCTGATGACCGCCTTCTTGGATTCTCCAAAGTCCAGCAGCGCATTGTTGAAATGTTCTAGGTGCGCGTTCAGCGCAGCCAGCAGACCCTCTGGGTCGCGGAAGTACCAGTCCAGGTACACCTCGGCAAACAGCAGCGTCATGTACTGGAAGTACTTCCACTGCATCCGGTGGCCACGCCGTTCAGAAATGGCGTTGGTGTGGCGGGCGATGTTGGCGTCGTAGTCCATCAACTGCTCGCGCGTCAGCGGCCCGCTGCTGGGCAACATGCGGCCCAGTTCATCGCAAAAGCGGGAGCTGCCGTCTTCCTCGCGCAGCTCTAGCGACTCATCGGTCAGGCGCCTTGTGACCTCTCGAAAAGTGTCCTGGTCAAGTTCGTGCGCGTGCCCGCCAAACAGGCTCAGCAAGAACCGGTTCAGAACCAGCTTGTGGGGAAAGGGGACCGCCATTACGCAGCCTCCTTCAGGTCCAGCCCAAGATTGACGGCAGACTCTCTCAACTTCTGCCGAACGCTGTCCGTAAAAGGTAACCAAGCCGCGTCCTTGCTCGCGGCCTCGATCAAGAACCATTCGATGTTTTCAACACTTAAGCCAAAGTGCTGATGAAGATTGAAGACAATGGACTTGTCAGGGTCAGTAAACACATTGGCATCGACAAACTCAAGAAAGTTGTTGATCCAGGGATTGGCTTGGCCCGCCTCCGCCGTTCTTCGTGCGGCCTCTAGAAGAAAACGTTCAGGGTTAACGCGATGCCCATCTGGCATCAGTGGTTCAAACTGTACAAACCAGCGCAACGCGTCGTTCTGGGCTTTCACGAGAGCCTCACCCGTTCCGCTCAAGGCTCGCTGAATCTGCGCTTTCTTGTCATCCCCAGTCGGGTAGCGATCACCATCTGTGATCACCATGTTCTTGTCGGCGTGTCTGCCTTCAAGCTCTAGAACCGCGCCTACTGAGAATGCGTTGTCTATTGCCCCGAACAAAGAGATCAATACATTCGGCAAGATGCCCAACTCTGTACATACCTGCTGAACGATTCGTTTTGCGAGTTGATCTTCCACCCAAACACTGATCACTCGCATGTCGACCTCGTTGCCACTCATCCGATGAAGAGCCATGGGGCGATAGCCGTTTATGCACTCCACTTTTTGGGCCGTGGCGTGCAATGTCCGAATAGCAATCTGATCAGAAAATTCGACGATATGCGGCCAATGCGTCGAAAAGATGATCTGGAGATTTTTGTCTTCAGCCTGCTGGATAAGCCAAGGTACCAACCGCCGAAGCGCAGCATCGTGAATGGACACCTCCAGTTCCTCAATCAAGATTAAGGCCCCTTCAGGTGCCCTGATGATCTCCTGGATCAACTTCAAGACTTTGTACTCTCCCGCACCCATGTAATGCGAGGTATACGAAGACTCCGCAGGAGGTTGCCCCTGCGACACAGTCGCAACAAGAAAGCTCCTTAACCCTGATTTTTTCGTTGCCCTCCTAACCGCAACATAGCGCCTGTTCAAGATCGCAGATGCTGCATCCACCATCGTCTGACGCTTAGCTGGTGTGAGGTCGAGCTCCTGTGGAGCAAACTCAAACCGCGTTCTTTGGCTCTCAGACTCAATGTGGGGCATGCATGCAAGTAAACCGATGAACCGGTTGTGTCGCTCCCGCCTATCTGACCGACGGGGTTGCCAACGATCACTCTTGCTGTAGACCGTACCGAGTACGGCGTCTGAAAAATGCACGCGAACAGCTGAACCATCCCAGTAGTTCCCAGTGTGCGGAACGAACCAGTCGGTCCACCAGCTTCCGGCATCCCCTTTCTTTACTTGGGTGTGCTCGTGAGGACGATAGATGCAAGCCAATGCATGCAATACGGTGGACTTACCTATACCGTTCTCGCCCATCAAAGCAACCACACCCTTCTCGGGAAATTCAATAGTGAGGTCCTTGAGGCGTTTGAGCTTGGTGAAATGCACCTTAACAATCTTGCTCATGTCATGCGCCCTCCGACGCAAACATACGAGCATGGAAGTCTTCCTCGACCAGACGGACCTTCCAGGTCTCATCCGCTCGTCGCAGGTTCTCGATGTTGTTGTCCCCGTTCACATAGATGAGGTCGAACTCCGTGTCGCGGCTGGTGTAGGCCTGCTTCTCAAACCAGTCATTCAGCGCTTGGCTATCGACCTTCGCCGTGTTGCGCCACAGAACGAGCACCTGATCACCAGCGGGCGAAGTACCCGTAACTTCGAGAACGCCTTTGATGCGGCGGACACTTTTCACTCGGAGACCCAGCAGGTAGTTGAACGTCTCAACCAAATCCAGCTTGACGCGTCGGCTTTCATCGTTGCGCGTGATCGACATCTCCACGTTGAAGGGGTCGATGAAGCGGTCCATGTTGAGCAGGCTGGCACGGCTTTCGACTTCAAGCATGTAGTTGAGGACGTAGCTTTCGCGAAGGCTGGGAGCTCTGTCCAGGAGCACCTGTTGGTCTTCACCTCTTGCCAACGCAAGGTTGTCGCAGGCGTCCTCGTAGGACTCCAGCCTCACGTATTTGACAATCTGCGAGACGCCGTCCTTTGTCGTCGGCCGGCCGTCATCCCACGATGAGGCGTAGCCCGCCTTTTGGATGCGAGGCTTAAGAACCTTGTCAAAGTGCGCGCCCATCTCGACCAACACATACCGTTGATCAATCTTATGGTCACGGCGCAAGTCGATGGCGGCGTGGCCTGTTGAACCTGAACCCGCGAAGTAGTCCAGCACGGTTCCGCCACCTGCATCCAGGTAGCGAAACACTCGCATCAAGTCTGGCCATGGCTTTGGATTGTCGAAAGCCCGTTGCCCAAACAGTGCATCAAAGCGTTGGCTCGCAGTTTGGGCATAACTGTAGAAGACACTCGGCATGACTTGCATGTCTTGATCTTCGAACAAGCGAGTGATGCCGCTGGGTACCGTTGACTCATCCTCACCGAAGGCAATACGTCCCGCGTCGTATTCCTCCCAGAATCTCTCGGGTGTTGGATATCGCCAACCACTACGGGGCACCTTGCATGGTCGTTTTGTGTCGGGATGAAGCACTTCGTAGCGTGGTCCGCCTCCACCAGGCCAACTGATGTCTCGGTCATCACGGTACGGCCCGCGATCATCAATCTTGTTGTAGCGCATCAGGCGGCGGCGGGGATCGGCGACAGGAATGTCATCGAACCAGGCTTTCCAGCCTTCGCGTACAGCTTCCCAGTTGTCCTTGCGAGTCTTTTTGAGCTTCGCAAACACCCTCTTCGCCTCGTCCAGCCCTTCCTTGGGTTCCCTGAACTTGACGCCCTGTTGAACCAGGTGGCCCTTGTCCTTGGCCCAAACCAACATGTATTCATGGCCGACCGAGAAGAACTTCGCGTCATTCTTGCGGTTTCGGTCCCACACCAGCTTCGCCAGTTCATGGTCGCCATAAGTGACATTGAGCAAGGTGGCAAGGCGGTGCATCTCATCGTCGTCGATGCTGACGGTGATCGTGCCCTCTGATGGCTGTAGCGCTTTGCCTGCCAGCAGCCGGTCGTGCATCAAGGACATCCATGACGACCGCTGGTAGGCGTCCTTGTAGATGAATTCGTCGCTCCCGGTGTTGTAAGGCGGGTCGATGTAGATGGTCTTGATCTGTTCTTTATAGCGTTCTGTCAGCAGATTCAACGCCTGAAAGTTCTCCCCGTGGACGAGCACACCTTGGGTGGCCTGCTCCAGATCGTCGATGCGCGACAAGATGTCGTATTTCAGTTCATCGTCGAGGAAAGCGGTGTCCAGCGTGAGGAAAGGATGTGCCTTCAAAAAATCCGGCGTTAAAGGTACCGAATACGGGACTGTTGAATCTTTGAACAGCTCGCCTTCCGCTCCTTCGGCGGGCTGCACCATCGCCTGATCGATGGCGAAAAGTCTGATCCACTCTTCGCGCTGGTTGCGTGTCAGGCCGTCCCAGCCGCAGACGGAAACCTCGGCTGCTTTGCAGATGTCTGGGTAAAGCGCCTCAGGTACCCGGTCCAGTGTGATGAGCCAGTTGGTCTCCAGCACAAACTTTCGCTTGAGCCAAAGTCGCTTCTGGAAGTTTTCCAGCTGTGCCAAGAAGTCGATCAACTTGTGCGCGATACGGCGCATGCCTTTGATTCGCGCCAGATAGCTTTGCACTTTAAGAGCCGATTCACTCTCAATGTCGTCCAGGTGCATGACCTCGTTCTTGACGAAGAAGTCCAGCTCCCGGCGCATGAACCGCCCCAGATCTTTGTGGATGAAGTAGTCGAAGCTGTTGCGTGCGGTGTAGTCGGTGAGGTGTTTTTCAACTAGGGTCCGCGTCTTGTTCTTTTCTGTTGCTGCGAGGTGGGCGAGCGCGCTCTTCCAGGTTCCCCAGCCTGAAATGCCTTGAGACAACGGCGCCCCTTCTGGCTGGCTAAGCAGCGCTTCGATGGCTTGGGCGTTCAGGTCTTTCTGTTTCCGTTTTTCTGCATCAGGCCGGTACTCAAAGTAGATGACCAACTCATCGCCGTCCAGGAACAAGGGGGCATCTGCGAGGATGAACCTGCGCTCGCCACCCGCAATGGCCTTGTTGTTGTCTCGCTCGGTGCTGACGTAAGTGAGCTCGAAGCGCACACGGCCCTGTGTGGTTTTGAAGGCATACCGAGTGAAGTTCTCGGCAGATTTGATGAAGTACTGGTCCGCGTTCGCCCAGTGCAGCTTCACCTCTTCCCCCTCGTAGGGCATAGCGTACACGCCCTCCTTGTAGCGGCGCAGGGAGAGGAAGTCACCGTCCTGGTAGTAGCGGCTGAAGAAGGTATAGAGGTCGGAATACACCTGATCTTCCATGCGGTCCAGGTCGCCGCCTTCGGCCAGCTCAGCTTTGAGCTGTTGCACCAGCTCCAGGCCATCAGGGTCGATCTTGAGCTTCTTGGCGTTGGCAATGGCGTCGGCCAGTTCCTTTTGCTTGTCGGCCAGCCCAGCAGGCTGAAACTCTTGCAGCGTGGTGCGCAGCGTGGGCAGCAGGTCTTGATCCAGGAACTGGCTGATCTCGTCCCGCTTGGCGTTCATGATGCGGTAGATGCCGAAGTCCAGATCGGCCTGGTCCATCTGGAACATCTCTCTGAGCTTGCTGATGAGCTGCTGGCGCTTGTTGTCGTTTGTGGTGCTCATGGCTGGCGCTTTCAGGCGTAAGGCTGGAATTGGTTGTTGTCCCGACTGAGCAGTTGCATCAGCTTTGGGTGGATGAAGAGCTTTTCTTTGCCAAACGGCATTTCGCGCAGCACGCCCAGGGCGGCAAGGTCGTGCAGGTAGCGTGAGGCGGCCTGGCGTTGGGCAATGCCTTTGTCCACCAGGTTGCCGATGCGGCAATAGGGCTGCTCAAAGATCACGTCCACCAGCTCGCGGGTGTAGATCTTCGGCAGGCACGTGCGCACGTGATCGGTGGTGTGTTCGGCCAGCGTGCGGATGGCGGCGATCTTGCCGGTGGTCCATTTGGATGTCTCGGCCACGGCCTGCAGCATGAAGAGCAGCCAGGGCTCCCAAGCGCCGTCGCGCGTGACGCTGAGCAGCAGGCGGTAGTAGTCGGCCTTGTGGGCGATCACATGGCGGCTGAGGTACAGGATGGGCAGGTTCAACAGTTCTTCCTGGATGAGGTGGAGGATGTTGAGCACGCGGCCGGTGCGGCCGTTGCCATCTGTGAACGGGTGGATGGCTTCGAACTGGTAGTGGCCCACGGCCATACGGATCAAGGGGTCCAGCTCAGTCTGGTTGTGGAGGAAGCGCTCCCAGTTGGCCAGCATGTCGCGCAAACGGGCTTCGCCTTCGGGCGGGGTATAGACCACTTCACCGCTGCGGTCGTTGGCGAGTTGGGTGCCCGGGGTGCGGCGGATGTCCATGTCCACGCCCTTGAGGGTGCGGCAGATGTCCACGGCAGTGGCGGTGCACAGCGGCCGGGCCTTGAGCGACTGAAAGCCTTGGTGCAGCGCGGTGCGGTAACGCAGGGCTTCTTTGGTGGCCGGGTCGGCGTTGTCGTGCCCCTGCGCGTACTGGAACAGTTGATCGGTCGTGGTGACGATGTTTTCGATTGCCGAACTGTCTTTGGCTTCCAGCAGCGGAATGGTGTTGATTAGCATCGCCTGGTTGGGGATCAGCTCGGCGGCCTGCTTGAGCTCGGCCAGCGCGGCGCGAGCCTCTATGCAGGCCTTGAGCACGGCCCGGGTCTCCAGCTCGTGCGCCGGGGGCAGCGCAGGGAGCTGGTTGTGGGGCTGCTCGGGGTGCCAGGCAAAGGCGGCGTCGGTCATGATGCAAAAAGCTTGTTTTGGCGACAAGCGGACAGCTTATGTCGCCACCGACGACACGTCAACGAAACATGTTTTTATTTTGATGAAATGACGACACGTTCTGAGTTCATGTCGTTCTTGACGACATGAATCCCCCGACATGTCGTCGAAAATCAATTTCAAGAACATTAAACCACGCTCCAACGCACCACAAACAGGCTTTGGTTGCGGCTGGCGCGGTGCAGGCGTTTCTGCAGGGCGGCAATGAGCGCGTCGCGCCGGGCTTCGATTTCGTCCTCCACGGCAAAGATGTCTTGCCGCTGGCGGCGCTGCTCGGTTTCGGTCTTGCGGATGTCTTGCTGGAGGCGCTGGGCGTCTTCCATGCTGAGCGCCATGCGGGCCTGGCGTTTCAGGCCCTTGAGCTTGAGCTTGGTGTCTTTGAGGGCCTGCTCGGCAGAGGCGATGCGGTCTTCGGCCCAGGCTTCGAGCTTGTCGCGCTCCTGCTGGAAGAACTGGTCGTTGAGTTCCAGCGCGCGGCTGAGGGTGGCCTCCAGCTGGCGCTGGGCGTTGGCCTGCAGCTCCATGGGCGGGCTGGTTTGCAGGTCGGTGGTGGTGGCCAGCAGGTAGAAGAGCTTTTCGCAGCTTTCCTGGTCCAGCACTTCCCCGGTGTCGGTGATGGCGGTGAACACCAAGTGCTCTTCGTGCTGAAAGCTGTCGAGTTCCAGCAGGCTGAGCTGCATCCAGCCACTCTGCCCCACCAGGCGCTCCACCATGCTGATGCGGGGCTTGTGGCTGCCGTAGTGAAAGGTCAGGCTCTGCAGGGGCGCTTGCAGGTTGCGCCCGGTGTCGAGCACGTATTGGCCCAGCGGATGGGTCAGCCGGTAGACGCGGGCGTGTTCGGGCGGTGTTTCGCCTTTGCGGATGAGCTGGTAAGCGCCGGGGGGCGCCTGCACCACGGGGGGCACCTGCAGGTCGAAGCCCAGCTTGGTGTTGTCAAACCGGGCTTGCCCGGCCAGCACGTACTGTGTGAGCCACCAGAAAAAACGGGTGATGCGGTCGAGCTGGCTTTCGGCGCGTTCTTTCTGGCTGCGCAGGAGGTCGTGGATGTCAGCGTCGAAATGCTCCAGCAAGAGTTTTTCGGTCTCTTGCATGCGGGCCTGGATGTCGGCGTCCAACTCGGTGCGTAGCTGCGCAAACGCGGCATCAATGTCGGCCGGCGTGCGGCACCGGTCGTAAATCTCGGCGATGCGCTTTTCAAAGTCGATGCCGCTTTCGATCTGGCCCAGCACCTGATCAGACGCGCCGAACACACCGTCGAACAGGTGGAACTTGTCTTGCAGCAGCTCCAGCACACGCTGGTCGGCCGCGTTGCGCTGGTTCAGGAAGTTGATGACCACCACATCGAACCGCTGGCCGTAGCGGTGGCAACGGCCGATGCGTTGCTCCACACGCTGCGGGTTCCAGGGCAGGTCGTAGTTGACGACGAGGGAACAGAATTGCAGGTTGACGCCCTCGGCCGCGGCTTCGGTGGCGATGAGGATTTCCGATTCTTGGCGGAAGTGGTCGATGAGCGCGGTGCGGCGGTCAATGGCTGGGGAACCCGTCACCCGGTCGCTGCCGGTGTATTGGGCCAGCCAGCGCTGGTAGATGCCTGTGGAGGCGGGGCCTTGGTTGCCACCGCTGAACATCGTGACCTTGCCTGCGTAGCCATGGGCTTCAAGGTAGCGGGCCAGATAGTCTTGCGTGCGGCGTGACTCTGTGAAGATCACGGCCTTGCGGGCCGCGCCCATGGCACCCATGCGCTCAAAGCCCTGTTGCAGCGCCGACAACAGCGCATGGGACTTCTGGTCTTCGCGGATGTTGCGGGCCAGGCGCAGATATTCGTCCAGCTCGGCCAGTTCCTCGCGCACCAGGGCGTAGTCCACCGGCGGCGTGCCGTCGGCGTGGGGAGCAACCGGGTCGTCCTCTTCCAGCAGGTCTTCGTCGAGGTCTTCGTCTTCAATCAGCTGTTGAATCCACTCTTCGTCGATCGTCTGCCTGTCGAGCAGGCGCTGCAGTCGAATGCGAATGGCGTCCAGGGTGGCCACCACGGCTTCGGTGGACGAGGCCAGCAGCTTGCGCAAGATGAGCCCGACCAGGTGCTTCTGCCGGCTGGGAAAGCCGTAGCTGAAATCGCGCTGCAGGTAGGCAGAGATCAGCTCGTAGAACCGGACTTCCTCTTCTGAGGGGGAAAACGGCGTGGTGAGCGCATGACGCTGGGTATACGGCACGTACTCCAGCACATCACGGCGCAAAGTGCGCTTGATGAAAGGCTGCAGGCGGCGGCGTAAAGACTGGATGTCGCCATCGATGCTGCTGTACTGTGAACGGAAGCTGCGCTCGTCTCCGAAGATTTCTTCGTCAATGAGCGAGGTGAGGCCATACAGTTCCATCAAGGAGTTCTGCAGGGGCGTGGCTGTCAGCAGCAGCTTTTTTCGGCCGGCCAAGGCACGCTTGAGCGCTTGCCCGGTTTCATGGCTCTTGCGGTGGGCGTTGCGCAGTTTGTGGGCTTCGTCGATGACGACCACATCCCATGGCACAGCCGCCAACTGGGTTTCCATGCGGGCGGCGAAATGGATGGACATGACGCTGATGACGTCACGGTCCAGCGGGTCGTAGATGCCGCTTTCGCGGAGCCGGTGCCAGGTGCGTGCATCGAGCACTTCGGCGGGAAGGTTGAACTTGTCGGCCAGCTCCTGCGCCCATTGCTTGCGCAAGGCCGCTGGGCAAATCACCAGCAGTCGGCGCCTGCGCTCTGCCCACAGCTGGCACAGCACCAGCGCGGCTTCAATCGTCTTGCCCAGACCCACTTCGTCGGCCAGCACCACGCCTTTGCTCAGCGGGTTCTTGAGCGCGAAGAGCGCGGCGTCAATCTGGTGGGGGTTGAGGTCAACACTGGCATCAAAGAGCGACTGCGCCAGACGGTCGTCTTCAGATGCCGCGCGGCGGCGAGTCAGCTCCCACGCAAAGTACTTTGCGTGGTGCGCAGTGGTCCTGGCTGATTGAACATCCACCCCGTTTTCACCCGGCATGTACCGCCTCCCGACATGGTTCACCCTATGAAAACGGCAGCACCAGATTCCACAAGGCAGTGCACATTTCCACCGAAGCTTCCATTAAGCCATGAGTCGCAAAAGGGGCGATTCAGGTACTTCCGAAGGATTGTTCGCTTCGAATCACCATTCCCGTGATGGATCGATATCGCGCGGTCTGGGCTGTGGTTGAGGAAGCTGTCTGGAATCGGGTTGATGCATTGGACGCGGCTGCTGGTCCGCGCGCCTCGGCTTCTGTTGCCGCTCGTCCAATGGTCTGGCGGTCATCTCTTTGACGAACCTCGCGACATGCCCGGCCAATTGCCGGTCTGCCGCTTCGCCCGATTGGGCCAACGCAAGGCCGATTTGCACCCAAGCATCGACAACGGCCTTCTTTACAGGATGATTTTGCGGTCCGCTTTGTTTGTTTGATGGCGCGCGGCGCAGGCGCCCCTCTTCCCGTGCCTTCAAGCGCCACAGCGGATCCGGCTGGCGAAGTTGGCCGCGTGTAACTTGCCGTGTGGCCTCTGCCTCAACGCCATAGCCGCGCAATTTCTCTGCGAAGGTTTCGCGCCAGCGGTGCAGGTCGTTCTTGCGCGGGTTGAGGCGCTTGCCCAGCCGGGACATGGCGCGCACGCTGATGTGCACGTGCGGGTTGGCTTGGTGGTCGTGCAGCACCATGACGTATTTGTGTTCGGCCAGCTCGGCCCGCGCAAACTCCCGCGCGGCGCGCTGCACGATCAGCGGATCGGTGCCGCGCGGCATCGACAGCATGATGTTGAAGGCCTCGCGCCGCTGGCCTGGCTCGGCGTCCTCAGGGATGCGCGCGCCGCCCAGGCGCCACTCATCGGCCAAGTGGTGCAGGCTGTCTTTGCCCTGCATGGTCTCCCCGCGCTGGTCTTCGATCTCCAGCCGCCCGTTTTTGCTGATGTAGCGGAAGTGCGCCGCAATGGCCGCCATACTCCGCCCTCCCCCGGTGAGCTTGATCATGACCTGCGGGGCGCGTCGCACGACGGTGGCTTCGATGCGCTGGCGGATGGCGTTGGCACGCTGGTGCGCGCCCGAAGCACCCAGCTTGGGCTGGGGTCGAACCTGGATGATGCGGTTGCCTGGATAGAACAGGCGGTCGCCCCAGGTGACGAGAATGCCGTCGAGCGAGGGATTGTGAGGCGTGTTGGCTCCGTACGCGTGAATTTGCACGGAGGCTCGCGGAGACGAGCGCCGTTGGCCAGATGGCGATTTCATGGGTGGCTCCTTCGGTTGCCGGGCCGGGTGCGGCCTCTGGGTTCTGCGTTGGCGGAGCGGCGCGGCTGCAGGTCAGCGAGGGCGCTGGAAGCGAGGTCGAGGTGCTGGTGTACATCGCGCGCCAGGGTGTCGAGCATCGACCTGAGCGATTTGGAGGACCCGTCTTCGCCTCGACGCATCTGCGTGCTCAGCAGGTAGAGGTTGCGGCTGAGGGTGGCGAGCTCTGCGGTGGATTCACTCAAAACAGCGATGTTCTCAACGCGGCTGGCACCGCCTGCCAACACCGGTAGGTGGGCCACCAGACCGGCGAGGTAGGCACCGCGCGACAGGCCTGCGGCTCGGGCACCAGCAGCCAACTGAGCGGCCTCATCGGCGGTCATGCGGATCGACAGCTTGACGCTGGCAGCGTGCCCAACGCCATGGGGCACCTCGACGCTTTGAGGCTCACCTTCGACCACCGAAAGACCCAGATCGCGCGCCACAGCGCAACGCACCAACTCCGAGACGCTGACCCGTTGCGCCTGCGCACGGGCCACCAGCGCGGCCTTCAAGCCGCGCATTTCAACCGTGACGAAGTCGTGTGTTGAGGTGTTCATGGACCGACGAATGGAGGGGCGCGGAGCGCTTGTGAAACTGGCGGCAGGCCGCCTATCCTGCACTCACCCTTGCCTTCAGTATTGGCTCGCATCAAGGCCCCAAGGCCGATGATTTCGAGCCATGAATCATCGATCGGCGACCGCGACCCGCGGGTCGACGGACCGAAAGTGGCCCACAACCGGACCGCATGTGTACACCACGCGGACCGCATGCGGGCCACAAGTGGCCGACGTGGACCGCAACCGTTCTCAAAGCGGACTACACGCGGACCAGATCTGGACTGCGATCGGACCTTATGTGTTCCAAGTCGTCGCAGCGATGACATTCGGCCCCAAGTCATCGGTCGGCCAGGGGGCTCTCGAACCGAGACTGATGACGTTGAAGACGCGCTCGAATCGCATGCACCTCACGCCCAAACTCCCACCCGGTCGGGCCAATCGCAAGGCACTGGCATTCGTTGCCGAGATCAACCGCCTGCGGGCAGCCGGGTACAGCTTCGAGGCGATCCGCTTGGCTTTGCTGGATGCCGGGGTTCACGTGAGCAGAACCACCGTAAAACGCGAGGCCGCGCGAGGGCTTGCGACGGCCACCAAAAACCAGCATGGGTACATATTAAAGACCGCAGTGCCAATGGCACCGGCCGGCGTTGCTGACGAGGTGAGCACATCGGTGTCCTTTGCCGGTGACGCGCGCAGCGGCAAAGAGATCGCCGAGGCATTCATGAAACGCCGGGTGAACAACCCTCTTATGCAAGAAAGGAAGTGACATGAAAATCGCCGTGATCAGTTTCTCTGGCAATGTGGGCAAGACCACGATTGCGCGCCACCTGCTGGCGCCCCGCATGCCCGGCGCGCGGGTGGTCTCCATCGAGAGCATCAACGCGGGCCTGGACAAGGATCCGGACGGTGGTCGCGAGAATCACATCATCCGCGGTCGCCAGTTCGCCGAATTGCAGGAGTACCTGCAGGTGGTCGACGATGTGGTCGTGGACATCGGCGCCAGCAATGTCGAAGAACTCTTGGCCCTGATGCGCCGGTACCGTGGCAGCCATGAGGACTTCGACTTTTTCATCATCCCCACGGTGCCGGCGGGCAAACAGCAGCAGGACACGATCGCCACCTTGGCGGAGTTGTCGCGTATCGGCATTCCCGCCGACAAGGTGCGGATGGTCTTCAACATGGTGGAGGATGGCAGTGACATAGAACGTGTGTTCGACCCCGTGCTCGCGTTCGTGAAGGTGGCGCCGGTGGCACGCGTGTCGCTGGACTGCCGCCTGGGCACGAACGAGATCTACGGCCGGGTCAACGGGGCCAGCGCCGACCTCTCGGTGCTGGCCGCCGACCCATGCGACTACAAAGCACTCATCGCCGCAGCCACCGACAGCTCCGAGCGGCTGGCGCTGGCGCAGCGCCTGGCCACCCGGCGGCTGGCCAGCGGTGTTGTGCCCGAACTCGACGCGTGTTTTGCGGCACTGCAGCTCAACACCGATGCACCAGCACCCAGGGCGAAACAGGCACGCGCGAGGTCGCTCTCGTGAACCATCCCGGCTCGGCGCGCGAGGTGCTGATCGCCGAGGCCATCGGTGACCTGGCGCGCCTGCTGGAGCGGGCCGAGGCACTGCAGCCCGCCATGTTGGAGTCGCGCCAGGCGTTGGTCAATGCCCATGCGCAGCTCGCCGATCAGTTGACCACCTTCGAAACCCATGTGGCGGCCCTCACGGAAAAGGCCAAGGTGCAGGCGGTCAAACACATCCTGGCTCGTACCGACGAAGCGGCCCGGCAATCGGTTCAGGTGCAAACCCGGGCATTGACCGAGGCCGCGCAAGCAATCTTCATGGAGGAAGTCCGCCAGGTGCTTCAGCGTCGATACGTGCCGCACCAGCATCAACAACGCTGGGGGCAACTTCTCGGGCACGCGGTGACAGCAGCGCTCGCGTCGCTGCTCACCTGGGTGCTGGCCGCGCACCTCTGCGCGCGGTGAGCCAGGTGGTCACGGTGGGCCCGAGGTGATGCGCAAGTCGAATCCACAGGCGGGCGGGAATGCAGTAGGATTTAATCCCATTGCAGCTCCAAGGACCACCATGCGCTCCACCCAACAGTTCAGCATCACCCTGCCCAACGACATGGCCGAAGCGGTGCGGGCGAAGGTCTCGGCCGGCGAATACGCCACGGAAAGTGAAGTGATCCGAGACGGCCTGCGTGCCTTGCTGGCGCGCGACCGCGCCGTCGAGGACTGGCTGCGCCAGGACGTGGCCGCAACCTACGACGCACTCCAAGCCGACCCGTCTCGAGCGGTCGGGCTCGACGCCGTCAAGGCGCGATTGACGGCTGCGCACAGGAAGGCTTCGGCCAAGGCCTGATGCCGCACCGCGTCGTTTTCGCACCCGAGGCGAGCGACCAACTGGAAGCGCTGTTTCTGTACATCGCCGAGCACTCGTCACCCGCCATTGCGAAGCGGTACACCGACGCCATCGTCGCCACCTGCGAGGGCCTGGCGTTGTTTCCCCGGCGGGGCGTGGCCCGTGAAGACATCCGACCAGGCCTTCGGCTCACCCACCACAAGGGACGCACCCTGATCGCTTATGCCGTGGACGAAGGTGCGCACACGGTTGCCATCATCGGCGTGTTCTACGGCGGACAGGATCACGAACGGGCTTTGTCTGCGGACCAGGACGATTGACGTTCTTCGCGACGTGGAAGCTGCAAGGGTCACAGCCAGGCGCGGGGTACGCTCAAACCTCGGCCGGCCAGCGCAGGCCCCAACGCTTGATGACGGCACGCAGGCGCGCATCGCCGTTCGGGACCAGCGTGTACAGGTCGGCGCGCGCCCAGCGCAGCGCATCCAGGCAACACAACATGTCGTCGCCGATGGTGACGTCCACCGCGCGCAACTCGAACAGGTCGAACGGGAAAGCCTGCCCGTTGTAGGTGGCGGCCAGGAAACGTGCGATGCGCTGGATCTGGCCGGAATCGCGTTCTTCGGCCAGTTGGAGCAGGCGTGTGAACGCCTGAGCGGCGGCCTGTGTCGCCTGGCGTGAGCGTGCATCGCAGCGGGCAATCTCGGCTTCGATGGTGTCTGGGCGCATGGATCACTCCTCGGGTCTGGAAGGAAAGGCCAGCCCGATGGTCGGGCTGGTCCGTGGCGCTGCAGGCGATGACTTTCAGCAGAAAGTCATCGCCCCCACGTCAGAACGCTGAACTTCAGGCTTTCAGCTTGCGCATCTCCTCGGCCAGCACCCACAGCGCGCGGTTCAGGCTGACACCGCGGTCGATGCTGGCCACCGGGCGGGTGTGCACACGCCGACCCTGTGCCGAGCGTCCGGGTTGGCCACCGCGCAAGGCGTTCTCTTGCACACGCTGGAACGTGCTCCACAGGCTGTGGCCGAGGTCTTCGGGACGGCGTGCCTCGATCAGCTGCTCCGCGCTCACCGGGGCCGGTGGCTGGCCTTCACCTCGTTCGCCGTAGCGCAGCGCCAGCGCTGCGGTCGCAAACGCCCGCTCCTCTTCGGGCTGCAGCTTGAGGGCCTTCATGCCGTCGGTGCAGTTATCCACCGCGTCGAAGTCTTCCAGCACCCGGAAAGCACCCTCGATCACCTCGTCCTGAATGTTGCCCTTGTGCGGAATGCGGATGTCGTTGGAAACGTTGCCGACCACCAGCCCGTTGCAGCAGACAAAACGGAACACGCCGGCCAGCATCTGGTAAGAGCTTGCGCCATCGTGGCTGTTGATCAGGATGATCTCGTTGGCCTCGGGCCGTGCGCTCAGTGGGCCCACACCACCCACATGACGCATGCGGATCATGTGTTTGGTGAACTCGGTTTTGCCTTCGATGCGGCTCTTGCTCTGCGCGACCATGAAAGGCTCGAACCCTTCACGGCGCAGGCCGCGCAGTACTTCGATGGTGGGGATGTAGGTGTAACGCTCTGAGCGGCTGCCGTGCTTGCCGGCGGCAAAGATGGACGGTGCGGCCCGGCGCATCTGCTCATCGGCCAGCGGTGTTTCGCTGCGGATCACGAAGGTGTTCTGACCAAAACGTGCGGCCAGCTGGGGACGGGAAGCTTGAACGGTGTTCATGGTGAGTGCTCCAATAAAAAAATAGGGGATGGCTTCAGGCGTGCGCCGGCTGGCGTTCGCTGCGGGCTTTGTTGTGGGCGATGTCGACGCTGTGTTGGGCCCGGCGGGCTTCGCGCTCGGCCTTGCTGTCGAGGTAGTCGATGTCTTCGGCGGTGAACTCAAAACCGTGGACCTCACGCCCGTCGCTGTCCTGGTACTGCGTGTTGTGCACGCGCCCCAGCAGGTTCACGTGGGAGCCCTTGCCCAGGTACTCGGCGGCGTGTTCGGCCTGTGTGCCCCAGAGCGTCCACCGAATGGCGATTGAGCGCTCCTCGCGCTCTTCACCAGTGCCTCGGTACTGGTTAGTGATCGCGGTCAGCACCGCTCGCGCGAGCTGGCCATCGCGCCCCTTGACGAACTCCAGCTTGACGGCACCGGCCAGGTGCGCGTGGCGCTGGATGACGATTACGTTGTTCATGACGAACTCCTTGCGTGAGCGAATCGGCCGGGCTCCGGTCCTGGTTCCCTGAAAACCGATCCTCTCGCTCGGACTCCTCGCTCCCGCCCACGGGCGGGCGGGGGGTGGGCATGGCCCCTTCCCTTGGGAAGGGGTGGGGGATGGGCAAACCTCTGCAGCCGAAGCAGTGAGCCCGTTGCCTGGCCCACCGCTGAAAGATCCCCCCACAAGTCCCCCTCACAGGGGGACGGGGGCGCTGTGGGGGGATTGCGGTGGGTCGACTGGCGCAGGCGCTGCCCTCGCCTCTTCGGTCGCTGCAGCAACGCGCGGGCGACCGCATCTCATGAGCAGCGGCGGCTCTGCGGACGGCGTGACACCAAGCGCAGCGACTGGCGCGGCGTTCGAGCCGCTGTGATCACTTGAGCTCAAAAGAAAAATGGGCCCGAAGGCCCATTGCTCAAACGAGCCCGCGCTCGGCCATCGACTGAACCGAGTTCCCTGCCACGATGAAGTGGTCCAGCACCCGCACGTCGATCAAGGCGGCCGCCTGCTTGAGCGTCTGCGTCAGAGCCTCGTCAGCCCGCGACGGATCGGCCACGCCCGAGGGGTGGTTGTGCACCAGCAGCAGCCCAGAGCTGTTGCGCAGCAACGCATCGCGCACCACTTCGCGCGGATACACCGATGTCTGGCTCACCGTGCCGCGAAACATCTCCACGTAGTCCAGCACCCGGTTCTGTGCGTCCAGGTGCACCACAGCAAACACCTCATGCGGCAACGAACCAAGACGGGCGCGCAGGAAGTCCTTGACCACGGCGGGCGAAGACATCACGTCGCTGCCACGCACCTGTGCGGCAAGCAACTGCTGAGCCGCCAGCAGCACTTCGTCAGCCTCGGCCGGACGGTACTGGCCCGCGACATCGCGCACCAGCAAAGATGAAGCGACAACAGAAATTGCCTGAAAGGAATCCAGTGAAGAAAACAGATCGTGCTGCATGACCAACTCCAGGGACTAGGGCGGGATTGCCCGAGACCGGAGACGGCACACCGCGGCGCAGCGGTCACAGGTTCGAAGACGGCCGAACGGCCGCCAGCGCACACCGTGCGCGCAGAACTTGACGGCGAGAACGGTGTGCAAGGATGAAGGGAACAGCAAGCCAGCCCCACCACACAAGCAGGCGCGAAACAGGCAAGCGCAGCGCGCAGGCCGGGGGGCCCACCGACGGCCGGAGGCGTCAGGGATCGAAGCCGGATGGCCGCGACCCTGCACGGGGCGCGGGGCGCAGCCCGCAGAGCCCGACGGCGGCACGCCGGGACGCACAAGCCCTCACTGCGGCGAATAGGTGTCGATTTCGTGCATCAACGAATATGGTGTTACGCCGAGCCGACAACACAAACTTGATCAGAGTACACAGGCGCCAGGAGCACACGTCAGCCGTGTCATTGGTGTGCTTGCGGTCAGGGAAACAGCCCGTCCAAGCGCAGATTTATCGCTCTGCGGCACAGCACTCGTATCGCCCAACTTTTAAGCAGTTGCCCGCAAGTCAGGCTGGCTGTGGCCTGCGGGCGTTGTCCACCTGGTTATCCACAGGCTAGGACACAGTCTCTGTGGGTAACGGATCTGCAGTTTTCCCATCCGGTCCTGCTGAAAGTGTGACGACGACTTCATCGGCGTTCGCAAGCCACTTCCTTGACGCCGTCGGAGAGAACTCGGATACGAACACCACCCGCGCGCGCCGTCGAGCGAGCTCTGCACGGTCTGCCGGGCACACCGCCGCCTCGCTCGCTACCGCGCTGGCGTGGCAGCTACAAGCCTTCGCGACATCTGCGCTGGGTGGCGCGGGATCCACAACGGACCAAGCCTTCACGCTGGCCCATTCGAGAATCCACAGAGAAGGCAGGATGGCCGCCCTGGCCAAGGGCTTGAACCAGCCGCACGAACTGCGGCAAACCGCCGGCCTGACGCTGGACGACCTGGGCCGGGTGCTGAAAGAGGATGATCTTTCGTTCATAGGCCTGGTGTCGTCGGAATCGCCTAAGCGTCGCCCAGCGAACAGACGGCCAGGGCAGCGAGAAATAACCTGACGCAATGAGTAGGGCTTCCCGAAGGGTGGATACGCCCTTCTCCTGCCCTCCGGTCACCACGAAGCACTGAATTGAACGCTGTCCAGCCACCGACGCATCAAGACGCGCCCCGCAGCGCTATCGAGCTGTTCAGCAGCGCTTGCTTCTGCTTCAGACTTGACCAGCGCACGCTGACGCGTTCGCCAGATTCGGAGCGAGACCAGCCATGGCTTGCAGAGAGGGTTCGACAACGCTGGACGTTTTTCCTTGCAGCACTGCCGGTGTGCGTCGCAACACCGCAATGCCATCGCATGGCGCAAGTGATGCAGGCGGTCGAATCGGATGTGCGCTTCAAGGATGGTTCGCACCACTCCGTAGTCAACGAGACCTACCGAACGATGCGCTTCGAAGAAATGGAGCGTGTCGATCCAGCGCCTGCACCCACCGCCGCGCAAAGCTCTGCGGCGCTTCTTGAAAACACAGCTTGGCCGAGCGTTGCTGAACGAATCCAAATGGTCAAGTGGCTTTTTGACGCGACCGGACCAACTCATTCACTATGTGCGGCATCTGCGGTGAACTGAGATTCGATGGCGCATCGCCCGAAATGCGGGCGGTTGAACGCATGTCCGAACACCTCGCGCGCCGCGGGCCGGACCACGCCGGCACGTTCGCCGACGGGCCTCTGGCCTTCGGTCACCGGCGCCTGGCCATCATCGACTTGTCGTCGAGCGCCGATCAGCCGATGGTGGACACCACGCTGCAACTGGCCCTGGTATTCAACGGCACGATCTACAACTACAGGGAATTGCGAGCTGAACTGGTCGAGATGGGCTACACGTTCTTCTCGGAAGGGGACAGCGAAGTGATCCTGAAGGCGTACCACGCCTGGGGCGAGCAGTGCGTGCAGCGCTTCTACGGCATGTTCGCCTTTGCCATCTGGGACATGCGGGAGGCAGACGACAAGCACCGCGCCAGCCTGTTCCTGGCGCGCGATCGTTTCGGCATCAAGCCGCTGTACCTGACGCAGGACGCCGGGCGGCTGCGCTTCGCGTCGAGCCTGCCGGCGCTACTGGCCGGTGGCGGCGTGGACACGCAACTGGATCCCGTAGCCTTGCACCATCATTTCACGCTACACACCGTGGTGCCGGCACCGCGCACAGTGCTGCGCGGTGTGCGCAAGCTGCCGCCTGCAACGACGATGACGGTGAGCCAGGACGGGCAGGTCACGCACAAGGTGTACTGGACTCTGGATGCAACCCGGCCGGCACTGCCACTGACCGAAGCCGAGTGGCTGGACGCAACGGCCAAGGTATTGGTACGCGCCCTTGAGCGCCATCGCCTGGCCGCCGACGTGCCGGTGGGCGTGCTGCTGTCGGGCGGTCTGGACTCGAGCCTGCTGGTCGGCTTGTTGGCTGATCATGTGGACGATTTACTGACGTTCTCGATCGGCTTCGAGGGCATCCCCGGCGTCAGTGTGGGTGCGGAGAAGGCAGACGAATTCGAGTTTTCGGACCTGATCGCGGAGCAGTACAAGACCCGTCACCACAAGCATCTGATTCCCGACAGCGAGGTGCTGACGCGCTTGCCCGAAGCCGTTGCGGCCATGACCGAGCCCATGATGAGCCACGACGTGATCGCGTTCTACCTACTCAGCGAACGGGTGTCAAAGGAGGTGAAGGTCGTCCTGGCAGGTCAAGGTGCCGACGAGGTTTTTGGCGGCTACTTCTGGTACCCGCTGATGGATGCTGAAACCGGCCCGGCGGTCGAGCGCTTCAGTCGGCACTATTTCGACCGTGACCATGCGGAGTACCTGGAGATGATTGCACCAGAGTGGCATGTTCCTGATGTGACGACAGAGATGGTTGCTCGAGAACTGGCGAAGCCGCAGGCCGACACGTTCCTCGACGAGGTCTGGCGCTTTGACGCCACCACCTTGATCGTCGACGATCCCGTCAAGCGCGTGGACAACATGCCGATGGCCTGGGGCCTGGAAGTGCGGGTGCCCTTCCTGGACCACGAACTGGTGGAGCTCGCAGCGCGGATGCCGCCGGGACTCAAACTCAAGGAAGGCGGGAAGTACCCGCTCAAGGCGATCTCGCGCGGTGTGATCCCGGACGCGGTGATCGACCGGCCCAAAGGCTACTTCCCGGTGCCCGCCCTGAAGCACGTGCGCGGCCCGTTCCTCGAACTGATGCGCGGCATTCTGCAATCGGACGCCTGCATCAGGCGCGGGCTGTACCAACGCGCCTACGTCGACAAGCTGTTGGCCAACCCAGAGACGCACTTCACGCGCATTCAGGGCAGCAAGCTGTGGCACCTGGCGCTGCTGGAATGGTGGCTCCAGGTGCATGTGGACAGCGTGGCGGGTGGTGCAGGTGCGGTGAAAGCATGACCACGAATCCCGTGGCCCGCACCCGCGACTCTGAACGGATGCGCACGGACTGGCAACTCCGTCTGTTGATGAGCGCTTTGTGGCCGGTGTTGTGGCTGCAGGCGATGCAGGTGCGGCGGGTCACACCGTGCATGCCCGAGCCCCCGGGCAGCCGCACCGGCATTACCGGCGATGGACCGCCCTTACGCCTACTGGTGGCCGGCGATTCAGGTGCCGCCGCTGTGGGTGCCCCAACGCAGGATGAAGGTCTGTGCGGCCAGCTGGCACGCTGTCTGAGCCAGCATCACACGGTGCACTGGTGTGTGATTGCCGCCAATGGACTGGACTCACCTGGCCTGCTCGAGTTGCTGGAAGAAGCACCTTCCGCGCGCTTCGATGTGGTGGTGCTTTCGATGGGCGCCAACGATGCGACGGCTTTGCTCAGCCCACTGCAGTGGGCGCGCTGGCAAAACCGCTTGGCCATGATGATCCACCACCGCTTCGGACCCGTCTTCCTGGTGCACAGCGCCGTGCCGCCCATGCACGCCTGCTTGGCGCTGCCACAGCCGCTGCGGTGGTTCATGGGCCGATGGGCACGAGAGATGAACGAGACCCTGGCCCATACGCTGGCCGGGCAGAGCCGGCGCATCATGCACTGGCACCCTGAAACGACGACGAAGGAAGGCATGGCCACGGACGGCATCCATCCAAGTTCCAAAGGCTACGCGGTCTGGGCCGAAGGTTTGAGCCCGCACATATTGGCCGGGATTGCGGAATCGCCAGATCGCAGACACCGTTCGCCGCGGGTTGAGGAGTTCGTTGGCGTACAGACAGACCATGCGGCTGGGATCCAATATCGGTTCGAAACGCGACCAGCAGGAAGCCCTTCCGCCTGATCTGATGATCCCTTGATTTGCGGCCCCCCAGCGGTAGTGTTCGGGCTTCTTCTAACTATCCATCGAGGACGCCATATCAAACTTCCCACCCTGATTGTGCGGGTGGTCCCCCAGAACCGCAAGTGACGATGAAGCACCTTCAACTCACAGCCCACCGGCATTCCCGCAGCTTCCAACGGGCAGAGCGCCCGTGGTTCAGTTTTTTCGTGTCCCCACCGCAACCCATCCACATCAGGAGTCATCCATGAACGCACTTCGCACGCTCATTGCCGTGTCGGCCGCCACACTCGCCTCCGCCTGCGCGGGCCCTGGCGGCATGAATGCTTCGCCGCCGCGGGCGCCAGCCATGACCGGCATGGGTACACCGATGCCAATGTCGTCGATGGAGCCCCGCATGAAAGCCATGCAAGACATGCACCAAAAGATGATGACTGCCAAGACCGCGCCCGAACGGCAAGCCTTGATGGCCGACCACATGGCCTCGATGCAGATGATGATGGACATGATGTCAGAGCGCATGCCGCCCGCCACCCAATGAAGGCTGATGGTTTGGAGCCCATGGGCCCGATGGACCAGCGCTCTAGCCGATGGGTCAACCGCGACCGCTGCGGCTGATCGTCACGGCGCCAGGCCTATCGCGCAGTGAATGATGGCCGACGCAGGTCGTTTTTTACGCTGATCAGCAGGGGGATGAACGCTCCAAGGCACATGGCGGCGAGCACATCCGAGGGCCAGTGGACACCGAGGACGAGACGGGAAACGGCGACCAGGCCGGTACCGGCGGAGACGCACGCAGCTCATTGGGGCCGCCTTGGGCAAGCCGGCTTGCGGCTTCCTGCGCGCTCAGGCCGGTCTCGGCATCCACCCCCAGCGCTACCGCCACGGCATCAACCTGGATGATCGACGCGTCGGCGATGTTGCCGGTATCCCCGGTATCCCCGATGGCGCCGCTCTCGCCGCTCTCGCCGCTCTCGCCGCTGTCGCCAGGTTCGCTGGGCCGGCGGGCCGCTACCCGCGTCATGCGAGTAATGCCCAAGTGTGGCGGGCGATCTGCTCGTCCTCTTGCGAGGCCAGTACCAGCACCTGGAAGCGCGACGTGCGGTCGCTGCCGGGATTGGCCGCAGCGCGGTTACACGATTCGTCGCGGCTGATGCCGATCCATCCGAGCCCCTCACAGATCTCGCTGCGCACCTGCGCGTCGTTCTCACCGATGCCGCCGGTGAAGACGAGCATGTCCAGGCCACAGAGTGCGGCACTCATCGCGGCCACCTGTTTTCGCACGGAATAGCAGAACATCTCTATGGCCAGGCGCGCATCACGGTTCGACGCAGCAGCTTCATGCAGGCGCCGCATGTCGCCGCTGACCCCCGAAATGCCCAGCAGGCCGGAGTGTTGATCGATCAATGCTTCGAGCTTGGCGGCATCGAGCTTCTTCTCGCGCATCAGGTAGACGAGCACACCAGGGTCGAGATCGCCGCTGCGTGTGCCCATGATGACCCCACCGCTGGGCGTCAAGCCCATGCTCGTGTCGATCGACTGACCGTCCTTCAACGCGCTGATGCTGGCGCCGTTGCCGAGGTGGGCAATCACCAGACGCTTCGGCACGACGTCGCCGAGCTGTCTTACGATCGATTCCAGCGAGAGGCCGTGAAACCCGTAGCGATGCAGGCCCTCAGACAACAGCTCCCGGGCAATCGGCAGCACGCGGGCCACATCCGGCAGGCCGGCATGAAACTGGGTGTCGAAACACGCCACCTGCGCAATGCCGGGAAAGTGGGCCTGCGTGGCCCGAATGAGCGCCAGCGCGGCGGGTGTGTGCAGTGGCGCGAAGGCCGCCGCAGCTTGCAGTTGCCGCATCACCGCGTCGTCGATACGGCAATGTTGGCGCAGCGCCGGCCCGCCGTGAACGATGCGGTGGCCGATGGCGTCAGGTGGCGGCATCCCAGCTGCTGCGAGAACGCTGGCGACACGGGTCAGCGCGTCCCTGTGGTCGGCCGTGCCGGCTGTGGAGACAGTCTCGCTGAGCAGTTCCTCGGCCCCTGCCGAATCGACGCGGTACACACCGACTTTCAGCGATGACGAGCCGCTGTTCAGCGCCAGGATGTTCAGCGTGCTCACGAATCGGTCTTCGCCGGCGACCAACGCCAGTCCAGAATCTCGGGCATATCGTCGCCGTGTTCGGCGATATGGCGCTTGTGGCGCTGCAGGGTGGCCTCAAAGCGCGCAACTTCGGCCTCGACCTGGCCCGCCAGTCTGGGGATACGCCGGATCGCGTCCAGCGCCAGTTGATAGCGGTCCAGGTTGTTCAGCACCACCATGTCGAACGGCGTCGTCGTGGTGCCCTCTTCCTTGTAGCCGCGCACATGGATGTTGGCGTGGTTGCGCCGCCGGTAGGTCAGCTTGTGAATGATTGCGGGGTAACCGTGGAAGGCGAAGATCACCGGCTTGTCAATGCTGAACAAAGCATCGAACTCATGGTCGGCCAGGCCGTGCGGATGTTCCGAGGGCGGTTGCAACACCATCAGATCGACAACGTTAACGAAGCGGATGCGGATGTCGGGCACGTAGCTGCGCAGCAGCGTCACGGCGGCCAGCGCTTCCAGCGTCGGCACGTCACCGGCGCAGGCCATCACGACGTCGGGTTCGACCTGACCCAAACCCTCATCGGTGCTGGCCCACTCCCACACGCCTGCGCCCGCGGCGCAGTGGCGTACGGCCGCGTCCATGTCCAGCCACTGCGGCGCCGGCTGCTTGCCGGCAATGATCAGGTTGACGTAGTTGCGGCTGCGCAGGCAATGGTCGGCCACCGACAGCAGCGTGTTGGCGTCGGGCGGCAGGTAGATCCGCACCACGTCGGCCTTCTTGCTCGCAACGTGGTCGATGAAGCCGGGGTCCTGGTGCGAAAAGCCGTTGTGGTCCTGCCGCCAGACATGTGAGGTGAGCAGGTAGTTCAACGACGCGATCGGCTTGCGCCAGGGAATGCCGTTGCACACCTTGAGCCATTTGGCGTGCTGGTTGAACATCGAGTCGATGATGTGGATAAACGCCTCGTAGCACGAGAACAGGCCGTGGCGTCCCGTCAGCAGGTAGCCTTCGAGCCAGCCTTCGCACAGGTGCTCGCTCAACACTTCCATCACCCGGCCATCGGCGCTGAGGTGGTTGTCTCGCTCTTCCTGCACGTTGTCCAGCCACACCTTGCCAGTGACTTCGAACACGGCATCCAGCCGATTCGACGCTGTTTCATCCGGGCCGAAGAGTCGGAAGTTGGCGGCTTTCAAGTTGAGTCTCATCACGTCGCGCATGAAAGTGCCAAGGACGCGTGTGGCCTCGCCCTCCATCACCCCTGGCTCGGTCACCGCAACGGCGTAGTCACGGAAGGAAGGCATGTTCAGCGGCTTCAGGAGCGCGCCCCCGTTGGCGTGCGGATTGCAGCCCATCCGGCGTTGACCTGTTGGTGCCAGCGCAGCCAATCCCTCACGGAACTGACCATCCAGGTCGAACAGCTCCTCGGGTCGGTAGCTCTTGAGCCAGCTTTCAAGTTGCTGCACGTGCCCAGCGGTCTTGAACTCGGCAATGGGCACCTGGTGAGAACGCCAGCTGCCTTCCACCTGTTTGCCGTCAACGTGACTCGGCCCGGTCCAGCCTTTAGGCGTGCACAAGACGATCATTGGCCAGCGTGGGCGATTCACAGGCTGCTCGGGGCCCAGCGCTCGAGCCTGCTGTTGGAAGGCGCGTATCTGCACCAGCACCGCATCCAGCGTGGCGGCCAAAGCCTGGTGCACCAACACGGGGTCGTCGCCTTCGACGAAATGCGGCTCATGACCATAGCCACGCATCAGATCGGTCAGCTCTTCCCGGCTGATGCGTGCCAACACCGTGGGGTTGGCGATCTTGTAGCCATTGAGGTGCAGGATCGGCAGCACCGCACCGTCGCGCGCGGGGTTCAGGAACTTGTTGGAGTGCCAACTCGCCGCCAGTGCGCCGGTCTCTGCCTCACCGTCGCCAACGACGCAGGCAACGATGAGATCTGGGTTGTCGAATGCCGCGCCGTAGGCGTGTGCCAGCGAGTACCCCAACTCGCCGCCCTCATGGATCGAGCCCGGAAGTTCGGGCGATACATGGCTGGGCACGCCCTGCGGCCACGAGAATTGCCGAAACAGCCGCTGCAGGCCGTTGCGGTTGCGTTCGATGGCCGGGTAGTGTTCGGTGTACGACCCCTCCAGATAACTGTTCGCCACGATGCCCGGCCCGCCGTGGCCAGGACCCATGACGTAGATCATGTTCAGGTCATGCTCTTTGATCAGCCGGTTCAGATGTACATACAGAAGGTTCAATCCTGGCGTCGTGCCCCAATGACCCAACAGACGCGGCTTGATGTCTGCAAGCGTGAGCGGGCGCTCCAGCAACGGGTTGTCTCGCAGGTAGATCTGCCCGACCGACAAGTAGTTCGCCGCACGCCAGTAGGCATCGATCTTCTGCAGGATGTCAGGCGTCAAGGAATCAGACATGGAGGCCTTTCGGGGTCATTGAGTTGTGCGGTGGAGGCGCAGACGAAATCGCCGTGTCGACGATGGCCTGCGCTTCTTTCAAGATGCGCTGCAGGTGTTCTGCGCCCACAAAGCTCTCGGCGTAGATCTTGTAGATGTTTTCGGTGCCGGAGGGCCGCGCAGCGAACCAGCCGCTGGCGGTATTGACCTTGATGCCACCGACAGGCTCACCGTTGCCGGGTGCATGGCTGAGGATGCTTTCGATGCGCTCCCCGGCCAGTTCGGTCGCTGTGAGGTGCTCTCGGGTGAGCGCCGCGAGTTGCGCCTTCTGCCGCACCGTCGCAGAGGCCTGCACCCGGCTTGCCACCGGGCTGCCGAACTCTTGCGCCAAAGCCGCATAGCGCTTGCCGGGGTTACAGCCGGTGCGGGCAGTGATTTCGCCAGACAGCAGCGCAGCGGCGATGCCGTCCTTGTCGATCGTCCAGGCCGACCCATCGCGGCGCAGGAACGTGGCGCCTGCACTCTCTTCGCCCGCAAAGCCGAGCGCGCCGCTCTCCAAGCCACTGGCAAACCACTTGAAACCGACCGGCATCTCAACCAGTTGGCGACCCAGCCTGGCCGCGAGCCGATCGATCAGCCGGCTGCTGACGACGGTCTTGCCAACTGAAGCCTGTTTGCCCCAGCTCGGCCGGTGTTGGAACAGGTAGTCGATGGCCACCGCCAGGTAGTGATCGGGCGACAGCAAGCCAGCCCCTGGAACGACGATGCCGTGGCGGTCGTGGTCGGTGTCACAGGCGAAAGCGATGTCGAAGCGGTCCTTCAAGTCCACCAACCGCTGCATGGCGTGCGGCGACGAGGGGTCCATGCGGATCTGTCCGTCCCAGTCCAGCGGCATGAAAGCGAAGGTCGGGTCGACGATCTCGCTGATGACGGTGAGGTCCAGGCGGTAGCGCTCCGCAATGGCCGCCCAGTAGTGCACTCCAGCGCCCCCCAGGGGATCCACGCCCATGCGTACCTTCGCCTCGCGGATCACGTCCATGTCGATCACGTTGCCGAGATCGGCCACGTAGGCGTTCAGAAAATCGTGGCGGTGCGTCGTTGCGGCCCGCAGCGCCTGGGCGTGCGGGATGCGCTTCACGCCTTCGAGACTCGCTTGGAGAAGCCGATTAGACTCGGCCTCGACCCAGTTCGTGATCTCCCGGCCAGCCGGACCTCCGTGCGGCGGGTTGTATTTGAAGCCGCCGTCTCGTGGCGGGTTGTGTGAGGGCGTCACGACGATGCCGTCGGCGACGCCTGCGTCATCCGAATGCAGGCGCCCGCGGTTGTAGCCCAGGATCGCGTGCGAGACTGCCGGCGTCGGCGTGGTCTCGTCGTTTGTCGCCAGCATCACATCAACGCCGTTGGCGGCCAGTACTTCGAGCGCACTGGCGCACGCGGGCTGCGAGAGCGCGTGCGTGTCGATGCCCAGGAACAACGGCCCGTCGATGTTGTGGGCTCTGCGGTAGTGGCAAATCGCCTGCGTGATCGCCAGCACATGCCATTCGTTGAACGACACGTCGATGGCCGAGCCGCGGTGGCCCGAAGTGCCGAATGCAACGCGCTGTGCCAAGACCGTGGGGTCGGGCACGTTCGCGAAGTAGGCTGCAACGAGCGCGGACACGTCGACCAGCGACGATGGCGGCGCCGGGTGGCCGGCCAGTGGGCTGATGCCGCTGCCTGCCATCTTGCGCCTACGCCTTCTGCGCGTGCCGCGCGATCTGTTCCCTGGCAGCAACCACGACGTGGGCGACATCGAAGCCGAAATGGACTTGCGCAACATGGCCTGGCGCCGAGATGCCGAACGAGCGCATGCCGATGATCGTGCCGCCCCGGCCGACATAACGCTCCCAACCGAGCGGCGACGCGGCCTCGACCGAAACGCGCGCCTCCACGTCAGGCGGCAGCACGCTGTCGCGGTATTCGGCACTCTGGCCTTCGAACAGGTCCCACGACGGCATGCTGATCACGCGGGCAAGAATGCCTTCGCCCTTCAGTTGCTCGTAGGCGGAGATGCACAGCGCCACTTCGCTTCCGGTGGCCAGCAGCAGCACATCGGGCTTGCCGCACTGCGCATCGGCCAGCACGTAGGCCCCCCGCGCCACACCGCTGGCGCTGGCGTACCGGCTGCGGTCCAGCGTAGGCAGCGCCTGGCGCGACAGCACCAGGCTGGCCGGCCTGTCGGTCAGCTGCATCACCACACGCCAGGCCTCTACCACCTCGTTGGCGTCAGCCGGGCGCAGCAGGACCATGCCTGGCATCGCGCGGAACGACGCCAACTGCTCCACCGGCTGGTGCGTCGGCCCGTCTTCGCCCATGCTGATCGAATCGTGGGTCCAGAGGTAGATGACCGGCACACCCATCATCGCGCTGAGCCTGATCGCGCCGCGGCAATAGTCGGTGAAGATGAAAAAGCTGGCGGCGAAAGGGCGCAACTTCGACAAGGCCAGGCCGTTGGCGATGGCGCACATGGCATGTTCGCGAACGCCGAAGTGAATGTTGCGGCCGGCGTAATCGTCGATCGCGCCGACTTCGTCGCTACCAGTGGGCGGCTCGAATTCGCCAGCGGTGGTCAACGCCGTCTTGGTCGAAGGCGCCAAGTCTGCCGCCCCGCCCAGCAGCCAGGGCATCTGCTGCGCGATCGCGCTCAACACCTGGCCCGACGCCTCCCGCGTGGCCAGGCCCTTGACATCGGCTGCAAAGCTTGGAAGCGCACGGTCCCAACCCGGCGGCAATTGGCGTTGCTGCTGGGCATCAATCTGCGCCGCGAGTTCGGGGTATTGCGCGCGATATGCCGTGAAGCGTGCGTTCCACGCCCGGTGCGCGCTGGCACCGCGCTGGCCGAACCCGGCGCTGAAATGCGCCTGCACACCAGCGGGCACGGCGAAGGACGCATCGGGGTCGAACCCGTAGAACTGCTTCGTCAGCCGCACTTCATCGGCACCCAGCGCCTCGCCATGTGCTTGCTTGCTGTCCTGCTTGTTCGGCGACCCGTAGCCGATATGGCTTTGCACAATCACCAGCGTCGGCCGGTCCGGCATCTCCACGAAGACCTGCATCCCGCGCGTGAGTGCGTCCAGGTCGTTGGCGTCGGCCACACGAAAGACGCGCCAGCCATAGGCCTCGAAGCGCGCCTCGACATCTTCAGTGAAGGTGATGGTCGTCGAGCCTTCGATGCTGATGCGGTTCGAGTCATAGACCCAGCACAGCCGCGACAGCTTCAGATGGCCGGCCAGCGACGCCGCTTCGGCACTCACGCCCTCCATCATGTCGCCGTCGCTGCACAACGCGAACACGCGGTGGGTGAATATGTCGTGGCCAGGGCGGTTGTAAGTAGCTGCCAGCCAGGCCTGTGCCATCGCCATGCCCACGCTGGTGGCAACGCCCTGCCCGAGCGGGCCGGTGGTGGTCTCCACACCCGAGGTCCAGCCGTATTCCGGGTGACCGGTGCAGCGGCTGCCCGCCTGGCGGAAGGTCTTCAAGTCTTGCAGCGCCACCGCCAGCGAGCCCGGCTGGGGGTAGCTTGCGCCGGTACCCGACACACAGCACAAGTACAGCAGGCTGTAAAGCAGCGCCGATGCGTGGCCGGCCGAGAGCACAAAGCGATCCCTGTCAGCCCATTCGGGATCGTTCGGGTCATAGCACAGGAAGCGCTGCCACAAGCAATAGGCGATCGGCGCGGCACCCATCGGCGTGCCGGGGTGGCCCGAGTTCGCCTGCTGCACGGCATCGATGGACAGCGTGCGCAGCGTGTCGATGCACAGTTGGTCGAGTCGCCCGGCCTCGCAGGAGGGGGCATCGGCTGGCTGGTTCAACCGGTCATTCATGGCCGGCTCTGGTCGGGGCATCGGCACTTGCGAGGCGCGCCGTCTCAAAGGTACCGACCCACTCAAGCAACCGCGTGGCGACTTGTTGCACCGCCTCGGAGCGTGATTTTTTCTGTGCTTGCCAGCCGAGGACTGCATCCCAGAAGGTCGTGCGGCCGACCGCAAAGCCGATGAAACCGGGGACAGCCGCCGCAGTGGCCAACCAGTGTCGCACCTGCGTTGCATCGGCACCGCGGCCGAGCACGATGCACCCCACTGTGCCGCGCCCGTCGCAGCGCGCTGCAGCGACGACGCGCTCGCAGTCGCCACGTTGCGCCAGGCCCTCGACCTTCCACACGTCGGGCTCGACGCCGGCATCTTGCAGTTGGCGAATCGCCTCTTGCATCAGCATGGGGCGCAGGTCGCGGTCGTAGGCGTCCTTGTCGCCACCCAGGCGCTGCAGTTGCGCCTTGGTGGCTGGCACCAGCAACTCGAACATAAAGCGCCGCCGGGCGCGCCGGCAGTGCTCGGAAAGCTGCTTCAGGCGGCCGGACTGGCGCTGATTCAGGGCTGCGTCACCCTCAACGTTGTAGCGCACCAGCGCTTTGGCGAATGTCGGGTCGAAGCTCTCGATGTGGTGCATGAAGTCGGCGCCGTACTCGAACTCGAACTCCTCCGAGCCACTTTGTTCGGTGGGCAGAGCGGTGACGAAGCCTCGCCTGCGCGCGTCGCGCAGGATGTCAGCACCGAATTCCTCATCTACAAGAATGCCGCCCGCTGGAAGAGGCACACCTTTTTCGATGGCGGCCACGAAGCCCTCATAAATCAGCTGTTTGCTGTCGCAGACGCGCACAGCCTGCTGGGCCGACAGCGGTGGCGCGAAATTGAACAGGCTTTTCACATAGGAGTGCCGATGATCGAACGGCAGCAGATACAGCGGCTTGTCGTATCCGAGATTCATTGCGGTTGCTCCGTGGCAGTGGCCGCTCCCGCCACCACACTCTTTTCCCTGATCCGCGCCAACAAGCCACTCCATGACTTGGCAAAGGCCTGCACACCCTCGCGCTGCAACTGTGCGGACAGTGCTTCGTCATCGACTCCTTCGCGCCTGAATTCTTCCAATACCGCTTCGGCCAGGCCGCCATCGGCCGGCGGCGCGGCACCGGGATGGCCATGGTCCGCAAAGGCCAGCAAGGTCTTCTCGGGGATGGTGTTGACCGTCTCGGGTGCTACCAAAGCCTCCACGTAGAGCGTGTCGCGCGCGGCTGGGTCTTTGGTCGCGGTACTGGCCCACAGCAGGCGCTGTGGCCTTGCCCCTGCTGCCGCCAGCTTGCGCCAGCGTGCGGAAGCCAGCAGCTCGCAATGCGCCTTGTAGCAGCCCATGGCCACCGCGATGCCCAGGCGGTTGTGGAACGGCGGCGAAATCTCCTGCTTCACCGCAGCGTCCCAGCGGCTGACGAAGAGCGATGCCACCGACTGAACCCTGGGCGACAGACCGGCCTCAACGCGGCGCTCGATGCCGCGCAGGTAAGCCTCGGCCGCCGCCAGGTAGTGCTCGCGCGAAAACAGCAGCGTCACATTGATCGGCACGCCGTCGAAGATCGACTGTTCGATGGCCGGCAGGCCTTGCGGTGTGCCGGGAATCTTGATGAACAGGTTGGGCCGCGCGGCCCGCGCGTGCAGTTGCACTGCGGCGCTGATGGTCCCGGCCGTGTCACCCGCCAGCAGCGGCGAGACTTCGAGTGAAACCCACCCATCGACGCCGTCGCTGGCGTCGAAGACGGGCCTGAACAGGTCGGCGGCGCGCGTCAGGTCGGCCAGCGCCAGCTCAAAGAAGATACCCTCCTCCGACAAACCGCGCGCGGCGAGTTTCTGGATCGCATCGTCATAGCTTGCGCCACTGCCGATGGCTTTCTCGAAAATCGTCGGGTTGGAGGTCAACCCGGTCACCGACAGGTCGGCGATGTAGTGCGCGAGGGTGCCGCTGTCCAGCAAGTCACGCGTGATGTTGTCGAGCCACAGGCGTTGGCCCAGGTCGTGCAGCTTTCGGGTGTTGGCATTCATGGTGTTTCCTGCGGTACGCGGTCGTCGCGAAGATCGCGAAGATCGATGTCGAGCAATTCGCCGATGCGCTCGATGGCAATGTCGGCGGGCGGGTAAGCAGCCACGGCGGCCACGTCCAGCGCGTAGTGGCCCTGACGCGGGAAGACGGTGGTCAGGCGGCCTTGCATGACGCCCTTCATGGCCGCCAGGATGCGCATCTTGTCGTCGACCATGACGTAGTGGCGGGCCGGAAAATGCCGCTGCACCGCCTCCAGCATCTGCTCTTTGTGGATGTAGATCAGCACCCGGCCGGCCACCGCATCCCACAGACCGGAACGCTGAATCTTGCGCGGCTGGAACACCACGTCGCCATCGGTCAGGATCACCGTCGGCCCGTTTGCGTTCAGGCGCCGGACAACATCCAGAGCCTGCGGGTACAGGCGATCGGCGAAGGGGTAGTCGATCAGAAACTCCGACATCTTCAGCAGAGGCATCTCGTCGCCCGGCAGAGGCTCGGCATCAAGCCGCCAGCGCTGCAATGCGCCCAGGTAATCGGCGTAGCCGAGTTCGCTGCGCAAGGCTTCGAAGTGGGCCCAGTAGCGGTCTGCGGGGACGACGCCGAATTCATGCTTCAAGTGCGCGTGCAGGTCAGCGACGACGCGGTCGTTGTCGAGCAACGTGTTGTCCACGTCGAGCAGGAAGACGGTGTCTTGCGGTGAGGTCATGACACTGGCTTCTCCGCATGGCCGCCAAATTCGTACCGCATCGCAGACAGGACCCGGTTCGCAAAGTCGGCGTTGCCGCGCGACGTGAAGCGTTCGAACAGCGCGGCGCTGAGAACCGGCACCGGCACCCCTTCGTCGATGGCCGCCTGGATCGTCCAGCGGCCTTCGCCCGAATCTGACACACGACCACCGTATCCAGCCAGCTCGGGATCCTCCAGCAAGGCAGTGGCGGTCAGGTCGAGCAACCAGGATCCGATGACACTGCCGCGGCGCCACACCTCGGTGATTTCGGGCAGATTCATCTCGAACCGATACAGCTCGGGGTCGCGCAGCGGCGTGGTTTCGGCGTCGTGCCCGCTCTGCGCCTGTGGGCCCCCCTGGCCCAGGTTGGCGCTGCGCAGGATGTTCAACCCTTCCGCGTACGCGGCCATCACGCCGTATTCAATGCCGTTGTGGACCATCTTGACGAAGTGCCCTGCCCCATGGGGGCCGCAGTGCAGGAAGCCCTCTTCCGCAGTACCCGTGCCGTTCCTGCGGCCGGGAGTCCGCGTTGCAGCTTCGATTCCCGGCGCAAGAGAAGAAAGGATCGGCCGCAGATGCTCGACCACACCCCCTTCGCCGCCGACCATCAGGCAGTAACCGCGCTCCAGGCCGGCAACGCCACCGCTGGTTCCGACATCAAGGAAGTGAATGCCTTTGTCCTGCAGTTGCGTACCTCGGCGCATGCCGTCGCGGTAGTGCGAATTCCCGCCATCGACGACGATGTCGTCCGCGTCCAGCAACGGCACGATGTCACCGAGCACCCGATCAACGCCTGCAGCCGGCACCATCAGCCAGACAGTGCGGGGCTTGCCAAGTTGCGAAACCATCTCTTGAAGTGCCGTGGCCCCTGAAGCACCTTCCTTGACGAGATCAGAGACGGCAAATGGTTGCAGGTCGTGAACCACGCACGCGTGCCCATCCCTGAGCAAACGGCGCACCATGCTCGCCCCCATCCGGCCCAATCCAATCATGCCAAGTTGCACCCATCTGCCCTTTCGATACGTGATTAGCGCGGACTGTCGTGACGACATCTGCGCGGGGTGAGATCCCCGTTTCGTTCATCGCGGTATCGCCCACAGAAGGCGCTTGCCTCTGTCCGCATGAAGCCAGCCCCGGGGCAATCAAGCTTGACGGTGCGCGCGTTTCAGGTTGCGTGTCTGTGCGTTGGCAGACCCATAAGGCGGGCCACGCCTTCGACGGGACAGGCAGCGTCCCCATGCCGGTCGCATTGCAGGCGATTGGGAAGCTGCCAGATCGGCAATCACGCCATCTCCCCGCGCGGCAAGGCGCCCCAGAAACGCACTGTCCGCTGCCGAACAGACAGCGCAACTCAATTCAACTAGCTTGAGGCAACGATGAACGCAAACGCAGACCGGAAACGCCACGGCTCGTGCAACGCGCTTCAAACCTGGACCTCAACGCCCCCATGTCGCCACACCCCCAAAACAGCGCGCCAACGCCGCCCAATGAAGGCATGGTGGGCGGAATAAGCCCGAGCATCGATGCCGTGCTCGGGGAACTCCAGCGCAATACGTTCGACTACTTCCTGCATGAAACGAATCCTGCCAACGGCTTGGTGCTCGACAAGACGGCGCCTGGTTGGCCTGCCAGCATCGCCGCCACAGGCCTGGCCCTGGCGTGCTATCCCGTGAGTGTGGAACGCGGCTTCATGACAAGGGCGGCGGCGGTGGAGCGGACGCTGGCAACGCTACGATTCTTCTGGAACAGCCCGCAAGGCACCGAGACAGACGCTACGGGATACCAGGGTTTCTATTACCATTTTCTCGACATGCAGACGGGGCGACGGGCCTGGCAATGCGAACTATCCACCGTGGACAGCACGTTCCTGCTGGCCGGCGCCTTGACAGCAGGCATGTATTTCGACGCCGCCACGGCCGACGAAATTGAAGTCCGCACCCTCGCAGACGCGCTCTATCGCCGCGCCAACTGGCAATGGGCGCAGGACGGTGGCACAACGGTCACCCATGGCTGGAAGCCGGAGAGCGGATTCCTCCCCTACCGATGGGAAGGCTACGACGAGGCACTGCTTCTCTATGTGCTGGGACTGGGCTCACCGACTCATCCACTGCCTGCGAAGAGCTACACGGCCTGGACGGCCACGTACCGCTGGGAGCAAGGTGAAGGCCAGGACTATTTGTACGCGGGACCGCTGTTCACTCACCAGCTGTCCCACATCTGGATCGACTTTCGGGGTATCCAGGATATGTTCATGCTCGGAAAGGGCATCGACTATTTCGAGAACAGCCGGCGCGCCACCTATGCGCAGCAGCGCTACGCGATCGACAACCCGCGCAAGTTCGACGGCTACGGCAGCCACTGTTGGGGAATCACGGCGAGTGATGGCCCTGGCCGAGGTGCCCTCAAGGTCGAGGGCGTCGAGCGCCAGTTCTTTGACTACCTCGCCCGTGGCGTGCCCGACGGCCCCGATGACGGCACGATTGCACCATGGGCGGTGGTGGCGTCGTTGCCTTTCGCACCCGAGATCGTCTTGCCGGCTCTGGACTACTGCATTCACCAGGCCAAGTTGACCGAATTCAATTCCTACGGTTTCAAAGCGTCTTTCAACCCCTCTCATCCCGGCGAGCCGGGCAACCCCTACGGCTGGTGGGTGTCGCCGTGGCACTTCGGCCTCAACCAGGGGCCGATCGTCTTGATGATCGAAAACCACCGCTCCGGCCTCCTGTGGCGATTGATGCGCGATTGCGCGCCGATCGCCACAGGCCTGCTGCGAGCCGGCTTCACCGGTGGCTGGCTTCATGACAAAGTGGCAATCGACCCAGCCACATCCAATGGGTCGCCACCGTCCAGCAGGAGAACCACATGACCGTCGCCATTGTTTCAAGTACCCGCACGTCCGGACTACCGTCCACGCTCGGAGCCGCCCAGGCCGCCATGCAGTTGCCCGAGGTACAGGGCATGCTGCGCAGGCTGTCCGCCTTTGATCTCGGCATCTTCATGCCGCATCAGCACGACGAGGCCACAGGCGAATTTCTGCCATTGCACGGCGACGTGATCCAAGTGGAGTCTGGCCTGGCCGTGAGCTTCCAGCGCCTGGATGAGATCAAAAACCGGACTGCGTCATTCCTTCCCGTCGGTTGGTTTTGGCGCGCCGGCGCGTTGACGGTGGCCGCGGCATGCGAGATGGCAGATACCGGGGGGCCTGAAGGCGAGGCGGACCAGACCGTCAAACACAAGATGATTCAAGCCGACTAATCGCGCGTTCGCCAGCCCGCTGATGGGACGGTGGCGCAGGGATCAAACGGCAGATAACCAAGGAAAGACCATGAAAACGAGTGTGATCAACGTGCAGGACATGCTGTCGGTGTTGAGCGTGACGGGCATTGAGGAACGGATCGGTGAAGTACCTGGGGTCGAGAGCGTGACCGTGGACTTCGCGGCCGGCAAAGCCACGGTGCGTTTCGACGAAACGCGGCTCGACTTAGCCGACATCAAGGCCGATGTTCGCCAACGCGGCTACGATGCCGATGCCAAGTCCGATGCGCCGAAGCCGGACGCTCACAAAGGCCACGCGGCGCCTGCTGTGACAAAGGGGGACGCCGCCGATCCCGCTGCGCCGAAGACGCCCACGTCTGACCCAGCCGCCGCCGAAGGCGATGCAAAACCCCCCGAGGCCCCGGCAGACAAGCCGGTCAAAGCGTCATGAAAACGAGCGTTATCGACGTGAGCGACATGCTGTCGGTGCTCAGCGTGCAAGGCGTCGAAGAACGCATCGGCGAGGTTCCAGGTGTCGAAAGCGTCACCGTCAATCACGCTGCGGCGACGGCTACCGTGCGTTATGACGAAACACGGCTGCAAGTGGGCGATATCAAGTCGGACGTTCGCCAACGCGGGTACAAGGCGGCGGATCAACCGACGCCGAAGCCCAGTGTCGCGTCCGAGCCTGCGGGGCAGGCGCCGCCAACGCAATCTCCAGTGCCGTCACCACCTCAGACGGACGCCGAGAGCGCAGCGCCTACCAAGCCCGCCAAGGAGGCTGCGCCGCCAACACAGGCTAAAGACCCTCCGAAAGATGCCAGACCGAGCGCGCCGTCCGAGTCAACCACCACTGCCTCAGCGACCACCAGGAGCGAAGCCGCTCCGCCTGAGGCCACAACTGCCACTGTCCCCGATGGCGAGGCACCCGGACCCATCGCGACCGCGACCGCATGGGTTCGCAAGGCATTGACAGGTGACGACACAGACAAGCCCGAAGCGTCATCTCGAACATCTGACGTCGCGCCACCCAAAGCTACCCCGCCCTCGCCCGAAGCGGGCGATACTCCCGCAGGTCACGCAGGTCACGGGGGCAATACAGCACCCGGTGCAAAGCCCGACAAGGCGGCCAACATGGCACATGAAATGGGCCACAGCGGCAGTGACATGGGAGCGATGGTGCGCGACATGCGCAACCGCTTCTGGATCTGCCTGGTCTTCACGCTTCCGATCCTCGTCTATGCCCCTATGGGCGGCATGTGGACCGCGCCAGCGCCGCCTTTCGGCCTGGACGTGAACGTCTGGCTGTTCTTCTTAGCCAGTGCGGCCGTGCTCTACCCGAGTTATCCGTTTTTCGTCTCGGCCTGGCGCGCGCTCAAAGAAGGCACCCTGGGCATGGCCGCGCTCATCGTGCTTAGCGTGGGCACCGGCTATCTGTTCAGTGTCGCCACCACGTTCTTCTTCAAGAGCGAGGGACAATTCTTTGAGGCCGTCGCCATGCTGCTGGTGTTCATCCTGCTGGGGCACTGGCTCGAGATGCGTGCGCGTGCCGGTGCGTCTTCGGCGATCAAGTCGCTGATGAACCTGACGCC
>JBBQKZ010000018.1:0-43177 GCA_038327405.1 Burkholderiales bacterium
GCGCGGGCGATGTCGCAGGAGCATCGCTTAACATCCGCCGCATGCCCCACGCGCCGGATTTCAGCGAGAGTCTGCCCCCCGTTTTGCTGCACGATCTGCCGGCCCGGGCCGCCGCCTTGTGGCCGACGCAGCGCGCGCTGACGGCGGGCGATCAGCACGTCACCTACACCGAACTGCAGGCGCAGGTGAGCGCACTGGCCAGCGGTTTGCTGGCCTTGGGCCTGGGCGCTGGTGAGCGTGTGGCGGTGTTTCTTGAGAAACGCGTGGAAGCCGTGGTGGCCAGCTTTGGCGCACCGGCCGCTGGTGGTGTGCTGGTGCCGGTGAACCCGTTGCTCAAGCCGGCGCAGGTGGCGCACATCCTTCAAGACTCGGGCGCGTGTGTGCTGGTGACGTCGGCTTCGCGCCTTGCGCAGTTGGGTGCGGCGCTGGCCGAGTGCCCCGCGCTGCGCCATGTGGTGGTGTGTGAGGGGGCGGCGCCTGCCGCCTCGGTGGGCTTTCAGGCGCATGCCTGGGCCGGTCTGCTGCAGGCGCCGGTAGCACCCTTGCCAACGCGGCTTGAGACCGACGTGGCCGCCATTTTCTACACCTCGGGCAGCACCGGGCGGCCCAAGGGCGTGGTGCTGTCGCACCGCAACCTGGTGGTCGGCGCCATCAGCGTGGCGGCCTACCTTGAGAACCGCGCGACCGACACCTTGCTGGCCGCCTTGCCGCTGTCTTTCGACGCCGGCTTCAGCCAGCTGACCACCGCATTTCTGGTGGGCGCGCGCGTGGTGCTGCTGAACTACCTGCTGCCGCGTGATGTGTTGCAGGCCATGGCCAAAGAGCAGGTGACGGGCTTGACCGCTGTGCCGCCGCTCTACATGCAGTTGGCCGCGCTCGACTGGCCCGAAGACGCCACGCGAAGCCTGCGCTATTGGGCCAACACGGGTGGGCGCATGCCGCGCGCCACGCTGCAACGCCTGCGCGAACTTGCGCCAAACGCCTTGCCCTTTCTCATGTACGGCCTGACCGAGGCGTTTCGCTCGACCTTCCTTCCGCCTTCGGAGGTGGACCGCCGACCCGATTCGATGGGCCGGGCGATTCCGAACGTGCGCATTCATGTGCTGCGCGACGATGGCAGCGAGTGCGAGGCCGAAGAGACGGGCGAACTGGTCCACCGCGGCCCGCTGGTGGCCCAGGGCTACTGGAACCGGCCCGAAGAAACCGCCTTGCGTTTTCGCCCCTGGCCGCCCATGCATGCGGTGGAGCGCGAAGGCCTGGCGGTTGCAGAGACTGCGGTCTATTCCGGCGACACGGTGCGGCGCGACGCCGACGGGTTTCTGTATTTCGTGGGACGCCGCGACGAGATGATCAAGACCTCGGGCTACCGGGTGAGCCCGACCGAGGTGGAGGAGGCGGTGCACGCCAGCGGCCTGGTGCAAGAAGTGCTGGCGGTGGGCGTGCCGCACGAAACGCTGGGGCAGGTGATCCATGTGGCGGCGGTGCCGGTGGGTGCCGCCGACACCGCGGCCCTGCTGGCCCACTGCCGCGCCCAACTGCCCGGCTACATGGTGCCGGCCGCGGTGCACTGGTCGGCCGAACCCCTGCCGCGCAACCCCAATGGCAAGATCGACCGCCCGCGCTGGAAAGCCGACTGGGAACGCAGCCAACACTGCCCACAGAACCAAGGCCCGACATGAGACCGACCGATACCCTGAATGGCGAACTGTGCGTGGGCGGGCTGCCGCTCTCGCGGCTGGCCGAGCGCGTGGGGCAGACGCCGTTTTACGCTTACGACCGTGCCCTGCTGGCCGCGCGCGTGGCGGCGGTGCGCGCGGCATTGCCGGCGGGCATTGGTCTGCACTACGCCGTGAAGGCCAACCCGATGCCTGCGCTGGTGGGCTTCATGCGCCCGCTGGTGGATGGGCTGGACGTAGCCTCGGCCGGCGAGATGGCGGTGGCGCTCGACGCGGGCGCCGACCCATTGCACGTGAGCTTTGCCGGACCCGGCAAACGCGAGGTGGAGCTGGCGCAGGCCGTGGCTGCGGGCGTGCTGGTGAACATCGAATCCATGCGCGAAGTGGGCCTGCTCGCGCGGGCTTCCCAGCGCCTGGGCTTGCCGGCGCGGGCGGCCGTGCGCATCAACCCCGACTTTGACTTGCGAGGTGCCGGCATGCGCATGGGCGGTGGCGCCAAACCTTTCGGCGTGGACACCGAGCAGGTGCCAACCGTGCTCCAGGCCATCAGCGCTGCGGGCCTGCAGTTCGAGGGTTTTCATTTGTACCCGGGCTCGCAGAACCTCAAGGGCGAACTCATCGCGCAGGCGCTGACACAGAGCCACGAACTGGTGGTGCGGCTCGCCGCCGATGCGCCCACGCCGGTGAAACATGTCAACCTGGGCGGCGGCTGGGGCATTCCGTATTTCCCGGGCGAGCAGCCGCTGGATCTGGCGCCGGTGAGCGACGCGCTGGCCGCCATCCAGCAGCGCATGGCGGTTGAATTGCCCGGCGCCCATGCCGTGCTGGAGCTGGGCCGCTATTTGGTGGGTGAGGCGGGTGTGTACGTGGCCCGAGTGCTCGACCGCAAGGTCTCGCGCGGCCAGGTGTTTCTGGTCACCGACGGCGGCATGCACCACCACTTGGCGGCCTCGGGCAACTTCGGCCAGGTGATCCGGCGCAACTACCCGGTGGCCATCGGCAACCGCATGGAGGCCACGGAGCGTGAAGTGGCGTCGGTGGTGGGGCCGCTGTGCACACCGCTCGATCTTCTGGCCGAGCGCATGGAGCTCGCCCGCGCCGAGCCGGGCGACCTGGTGGTGGTGTTCCAGTCGGGCGCCTACGGCCCCAGCGCCAGCCCGCAGGCGTTTCTGGGCCATCCGCGCTGCGCGGAAGTGTTGGTCTGACGCCGCGCATGGGGCCGTTGCCGTCGGTTGGGCGCGGCGCAGGCGCGGTGCTGCTGGCCTTGCTCGCCGGCGCTTTCGCCTTGTGCGGGCTCGCTTTGTCGATGCACCACCCGGTGGCTCCGACGGTGTTGTCAGTGGCATTGCTGCTGGTTGCCGCGGGGGTTGCATGGCGACCAGCGGCGGCGTGGTTTCTGCTGCCCGCGCTGTTGCCGGTGATGAACTTCGCCCCCTGGACGGGGTGGGTGCTGATCGACGAGTCGGACCTGCTGGTGCTGGCCTGCCTGGGGGGTGGGTTTGCGCGTTGGGCTATTTATGCGTGGTCCGTCGCGCCCACGCTCAAAGCCCCGGGGCGCGGTCGGTTTGTGGTGCTGTGGTGCTTGCTGGCGGCCTCGCTGGTGTGGGGGGTGTGGATTGGCCTGCGGGATGCGGGCGCCGGCTGGTCCACGCTGTTCCAAGCCGAAGGCGCGCTTCACGCCGGTTACGACAGCGTGTGGAACACCCTGCGCGTGGCGAAGAGCCTGGTCTGGGGCCTGCTGCTGGGAGCGCTCATGTGGGCGCAGGCCCCGGCCTTGAAGCCCCCCGCCTGGGTGGCGCGCGGCATGGTGGCCGGGTTGACGCTCGTGTGTTGCATGGTGCTGTGGGAGCGTGGCGTCTACGCCGGGCTGTTCGACTTCAGTCTGCCTTACCGCACCAGCGCCTGGTTCTGGGAAATGCATGTGGGTGGAGGCGCCATCGACGCTTACCTGGCCATGGCCATGCCGTTCGCCTTTTGGGCCGTGTGGACAGCGCCCACCCGCTGGCGCTGGGCGGCGGCCCATGGGTTGATGGTGGTGTCGGTCTACACCTTGCTCACCACGTATTCCAGGGGCGTCTACCTTGCGGTGTTGATCTCGTTGGTGTTCATGGCAGTGAGCGCCTGGCGCCTGAAGCTGGCGCCCGCGGCCGGCGCCACCTGGGGGCGGCGCACCCTGGGCAGCATGCTGCTGGTGCTTGGGCTCGAAGGCCTGCTGGTCTTCGGGGGCGGCTCGTTCATGGCCGATCGGCTCTCGCGCTCCGACGTCGATCTGGTCGGGCGCCTCGTGCACTGGCAGTCGGGCGTGGGCTTGCTCAAGTCACCCCGGGACTGGGTGCAGGGCCTGGGCGTGGGGCGCTTCTCGGCCCATTACAGCCGCGAAGTGCCGGGCGGTGGCTACCCGGGACGCGCGGACTGGCGACGCGATGCGTCCTCCGGTGGGCAGGTGGTGCTGGCCGGGCCGGCGTCCGACGGCCAGCGCGAGGGCTATTTCTCCCTGACGCAGCGCGTGGATGTGGGCACCGAGGGCGGGCACCGCGTGCGCCTGCGTGCCCGAAGCGAGCAGCCCGCTCATCTGGTGGTGAGCGTGTGCGAGCGGCACCTGCTCTACGAATTTCGGTGCCAGGGGCAATGGATCGAGGTGCCCGGGCGGTCGGACTTTAGCGACGGGTTCCAGGAAGCGGTGCTGGCGGGTGACCCATTTGACGACCGCAGCGGGCGGGAGCGCCTGCGCCAGGGGGTGCTGGCCGTGGCGCCGGGCCAGGCTGGCGCACCCGTGGTGCTGGACAGCCTGGAGCTGTTTGATGCGAGCGGCCAGCAGCTGTTGAAAAACAGCGGCTTCAACGCCGGGCTGGAACACTGGTTTCCGATGGCGCTGGGCTACTTCCAACCCTGGCACATCGACAACCTGTATCTGGACGTGCTCATCGAGCGTGGCCTCGTCGGGCTGGCCGTGTTGGCGCTCTGGGTGCTCTGGGCGGGCAACAACCTGCGTTGTGTCTGGCAGCGCACCAACCCTCTGGCCTGGGTGCTGGCTGGTTCCGTGCTCGGCATGTTGAGTCTGGGTTCCGTGATCAGTGTCACGGAAGTGCCGCGTGTCGCGCTGATACTGCTGCTTTTGTTGTGGTCAAGCGGCTCGATTCGTGGACAAATAGGCGATGTTTCACGGTGTAACCGGTTGTAGTCCTTTGGATTGCGCAGTAAGGTACCCGATGGGGTCGACAGCCGCGCGACACCATGAATCGAAAATACACATGGATTCCCCGTTTTGATCAAGATTTTTAACCACTATTTCCACCGTCGCACGGTGCTCCAGGTGATGCTGGACATGGGTTTGGTGGTGGGGGCACTGATTGTGGCCATGCTGGTGCAGTCGAATTCCAGCGTGCTCAGCGCCTCGGCGGTCACCGAAGGACTGGGCCGCGGCGTGCTCATGGCTTTGGGCATGCTGGCAGTGAATTCGGCCCTGGGCTTCTACGAACGCACCCGCAGCAAGACCACCGGGCAGATGCGGGCACGCGCGGTGTTGTCTTTTGTACTGTCGGGCGTCATCGCCGTGGGCGTGTTGTGGTTCCTGCCGCTGGAGTCTTCGTTTGACGCCAAGTGGGTTGCCCTGGTGGTGCTGGGCACGACGGGATTCATGTTGACGCACCGCGTGCTGGTGGGCGAGATGCTGCCGAAGTCGCTGACCCGTCGCAAGGTGCTGGTGTACGGCACTGGCGAGCGCGCTCAGATGGTGGGCAAATCATTGGCGCACGCCAGCGCCAACGTCGAGCTCGTCGGGTATTACGCCAGCCCGAACGAAACCGACCACCGCGTGACGTCGTGGGCGACGCTGGCGCCCGGTGAACGCCTCAACGACCTCGTCATACGCACGGGGGTGGATGAGATCGTGGTGGCCCTGACCGAGCGGCGTGGCGGCAGCATGCCGATGCGCGAACTGCTGGACTGCAAGCTGCAGGGCGTGCGCGTCTCGGACATTGCCACCTACTTCGAGCAGAACCTCGGCCAGATCCGCCTGGAATCGGCATCGGCCGGCTGGCTGATCTTTGGTGAAGGCTTCAACCAGGGGTTTGTGCGCACCTTGGTCAAGCGCCTGTTCGACATCGCCGGTGCCTTGGTGCTGATCGTGGTCTCTCTGCCGATCATGGTGCTGACGGCGCTCGCCATCAAGCTGGAGAGTCCGGGTCCCATCCTCTACCGTCAGGAACGGGTGGGACTGGGCAGCAAGACCTTCAATGTGGTGAAGTTCCGCAGCATGCGCACCGACGCGGAAAAAGACGGTGTGCCGCGCTGGGCCTCGGCGGCTGACAGTCGCGTGACCCGGGTCGGCCGGGTGATCCGCAAGCTGCGCATTGACGAACTGCCGCAGTTGTTTGGTGTGCTCACGGGCGCCATGAGCCTGGTCGGCCCGCGTCCCGAGCGGCCATACTTCGTGGACCAGCTCACCCAGGACATTCCGTTCTACGCGGTGCGTCACAGCGTGAAACCGGGTGTGACCGGTTGGGCGCAGGTGAGTTACCAGTACGGCGCGTCGCTCGAAGACACGCAGGAAAAGCTCCAGTACGACCTGTACTACGTGAAGAACCATTCGCTTTTTCTCGATCTGGTCATCCTCTTCGAGACCATTGGCGTGGTGCTGACGGGCAAAGGTGCCCAGTAACGCGCTCGGGCTCGTGACGGCGGGGCAACCGGCATGATCGGCATCGACAACTCCCTGATGGCCTGGGGCTTCGGTGCCGCAGCGTTGGCGTATGCGCTGCTCGCCTTGCTGGTGGCGCGGCAGGGTTACCTCAAGGCGCCGGTGAACCGACCCGGGCTGGCCATTCTGCTGGCGGCTGTGCTCACCACCGTTTGGGGCGCAATGAGTCTCGCCGCGTTGTCGGCGCCTGTCTGGTGGGTGTGGGCCGCCGTGGCCGATGTCTGCCGCTACGCCGGCTGGTTCGCCTTCATTGTGCTTCTCTTTCGCGCCAGCGCCGATCAGGGCCGCGCGCTCGACACCGCTTCGTGGATGGCGCCACTGGCCGTGGCGCTGCCGGTGTTGAGCTTGCTCAGCCTTGCGTTTTCGGCCATCTGGTTCCAGCCTGCGGGTGGTGCGCCGGTCGGTCTGTTCCTGAGCATGATGTTGCTGGCGGTGCTCGGGCTGGTGCTGGTGGAGCAGCTCTTTCGCAACCTGCCCGAAGACGCGCTGTGGAGTGCCAAGCCGATCTGCCTGGGCTTGGCCGGCACCTTTTTGTTCGACCAGTACCTCTATTCGCAGGCGGTGCTGTTTGCCGGCATCGACCAGGACGCCTGGAACATCCGCGGCATCGTGCACGCGGCGCTGATGCCGCTGCTGCTGCTGTCCACCACCCGCCACCGCAACTGGATCGCCAAGATCCGTGTCTCGCGCAAGGTGGTGTTCCATTCGGCCACGCTGCTGCTGGCGGGCGGCTACTTGTTGTTCATCGCCGGCGTGGGTTACTACGTGCGCTATTTCGGCAGCGACTGGGGCCGTGCCCTGCAGCTCGCGCTGGTTTTCCTCGCATTGGTGTTGTTGATTGCGCTGGCGCTCTCGCGCTCGTTCCGCGCGCGTTTGCGCGTTCTGCTCGGCAAGCACTTTTTCAGCTACCGCTACGACTACCGCGAAGAATGGCTGAAGTTCACCCAGACCCTGTCCACCCAGAGCGCGCCGGGCGAGACCGGGCTGAACGTGATTCGCGAACTCGCCGACATGCTGAAGAGCCCAGCCGGTGCGCTATGGCTGCGCCGGCCTGACGAAAAACTGTACCGCCAGGTGGCGCGCTGGAACCTGCCACCGCAGTCCCAGACCGAGCCGGCGGATTCGGCCTTGCTGTCGTTCATGCACCGCACCGGCTGGGTGGTCAACCTGGAGGAATACCGCCTCGCACCGGACCGGTATGAAAACCTGGCACTGCCCGATTGGCTGCAGGCCCAGACGCAGGCCTGGCTGCTGGTTCCACTGTGGCTGGGCAACGAGCTGCTGGGTTTTGTGGTGCTGGGCAGCCCGCGCACCCGCATGGATGTGAACTGGGAGGTCACCGACCTGCTCAAGACGGCAGGGCGGCAAGCGGCGAGTTTTCTGGCTCAGATGCAGTCCACCGAAGCGCTGCTGGAAGCGCGCAAGTTCGAGGCTTTCAGCCGCATGTCGGCCTTCGTGGTGCACGACCTCAAGAACATCGTGACCCAGCTCTCCTTGATGGTGAAGAACGCCAAGCGCCTGAGCCACAACCCCGAGTTTCAGGCCGACATGCTGATGACGGTGGAGAACTCGCTGGAGCGCATGCGCCAGTTGATGCTGCAGCTGCGCGAAGGCGCGGCGCCGGGCGGAGCCGCGGTGGGTGTTGACCTGGGCAAGATCGCGCAAGGGCTGGCCGAGAGCGTGTCGCGCCGCGGCAGAGAGCTTGAGGTTGAGGTGCAGCCCCGCGTGGCCACGCGTGGGCACGAAGACCGCCTGGAGCGGGTGATGGGCCACCTGGTGAACAACGCGCTGGATGCCACCGAATCGCCTCAACGGGTGTGGCTCAAGATCGATCGATTTGGCAGCCATGCCCGCGTGGAAGTCGGGGACAATGGCATGGGGATGTCCGAAAGCTTCGTGCAGGAACGGCTGTTCAAGCCGTTTCAGACCACCAAGGAAGCCGGCATGGGCATTGGCGCTTACGAGAGTTTTCAGTACGTGCAGGAGCTGGGCGGCAAGGTGAGCGTGGACAGCAAGGAGGGCGCGGGGACCGTGGTCACGCTCCTGTTGCCACTGATCGAGTCGTTCCATGAATCCGACTGGCATCAATTGGGAGAGGCATGAGCGCAGACAAAGGCCCGCAGCTGCTGATCGTCGAAGACGATCTGGCGCTGCAGAAACAAATCAAATGGTCGCTCGACCAGTTCGCCTCCGCGACCGCGGACGACCGCGAGAGCGCACTCACGCAACTGCGGCGCCACGCGCCGGCCGTCGTCACCATGGACCTGGGCCTGCCGCCCGACGCCGACGGCACCGAGGAGGGCTTCAAGCTGCTCGAGCAAATCGTTGGCGCCGCGCCCGACACCAAGGTGATCGTGCTCACCGGGCAGAACGGCCAGGCCAACGCACTCAAGGCCATTGCCATGGGCGCCTACGATTTCCTCGCCAAGCCGTTCGAACCCGAAATGCTCAATCTCACCGTAGAGAGAGCGTTCCGGTTGCACGAGCTGCAAACCGAGAACGCGCGCCTGCAGTCGATGCGCCAGCCGGACACGCTGGCGGGCCTGATCACCCGCGACCCCGATGTGCTGCGCGTGTGCCGCACCATCGAGAAGGTGGCCAACAGCGGCGCCACCGTGATGCTGCTGGGCGAGAGTGGCACCGGCAAGGAGGTGCTGGCCCGCGGGCTGCACCAGTCGTCCAACCGCAGGGCCGAACGTTTTGTGGCCATCAACTGCGCGGCCATTCCCGAGAATCTGCTGGAGAGCGAGCTCTTTGGCTATGAGAAGGGCTCGTTCACCGGCGCTGCCAAGACCACGCTGGGCAAGATCGAGACGGCCAACGGCGGCACGCTCATGCTGGACGAGATCGGTGATCTGCCCATGCCGCTGCAGGCCAAGCTGTTGCGCTTCTTGCAGGAACGTGTGATCGAGCGGGTGGGCGGGCGGCAGGAGATTCCGGTCGACGTGCGCATCGTCTGCGCCACCCACCAAGACCTGAAGCAGCTCACCACCGAAGGGCGCTTCCGCGAGGATCTGTACTACCGCCTGGCCGAGATCGTGGTCAATATCCCGCCGCTTCGCGCGAGGGTGGGCGACGCCGCCTTGCTGGCCCATGCCTTCACCAAACGTTTTGCGCAGGAACAAAACCGGCGCAATCTGTCTCTGTCGGAAGACGCGCTCAGGGCCATCGAGGCGCACAAATGGCCGGGCAACATCCGTGAACTTGAAAACTGCATCAAACGAGCCACCATCATGGCCGACGGCAGCCAGGTCACTGCGGACGACCTCGGCTTGGCCGTGCCGGCCGGCGAGCAGGACGATGCTTCGCTGGACCTGCGCACCGTGCGTGACGAAGCCGAGAAAAAAGCCGTGATTGCCGCGCTGGCCCGATCCAACGGGAACGTGTTGCGGGCGGCGGAGCTGCTCGGGGTCAGCCGACCCACCCTGTACGACCTGATGCACCGCCTCGGTTTGAAATGACCCCCCGCCCGATCAAGAGGAGCTCCCGATGAAAAACCCAACGTCCCCATGGCGCATTGCGCCCGTCGCCCTGTCCGTCGCCCTGCTGTTGTCCGCCTGCGGCAACAGCGACCCGCAGAAGATGGTGGAGTCGGCGCGCGACTACATGGACAAGAAAGACAACGCGGCGGCCATCATCCAGCTGAAGAACGCCCTGCAGGAAAAGCCCGATCTGGCTGAAGCGCGCTTTCTGTTGGGCAAGGCTTTGCTTGCCAATGGCGACCCGGTGGGCGGTCAGACCGAGCTGCAAAAGGCGCTGGATCTGGGTTACTCGGCCGACGAAGTCACGCCCCTGCTGGCGCGCAGTCGCCTGTCGCAGGGTCAGTTTGTCGAGGTGACCAAGGACTACGGCAAGGTGCAACTGAGCAATGCCGAGTCCAATGCGACACTCAAGACGCTGGTGGCCGTTGCATGGCGTCAGCAGGGCAACCAGGACGCGTTTCAGTCGAGCCTGCAAGAAGCCCTCACGGCCAAGCCGGACCACGAGCCTGCCTTGATCGAACAGGCGCGGTTCAAGGCGGCGCAGCGCGACTTCGACGGTGCCCTGGCGGTGCTGGCGTCGCTGCTGGCCAAGTCGCCAAAAAACGAAGACGCCCTCAAGCTGCGTGGCGACGTGCTGCTCTACGGCAAGAACGAGCCCGACCAGGCTTTGGCCGCTTACCGCGAATCGGCTGCGGCGCGTCCGAAGTTCCAGGAGGGGCAGGGCGGCGTGGTTCGGGTGTTGCTCAGTCAGGGCAAGCTCGACGAGGCAGCGAAGGAAATCGAAACGCTCAAGACTTTCGCGGCTGGCTATCCCCAAACGCTCACCCTGCAAGCCCAGCTGGCGCTGCAGAAGAACGAACTGCCTGCCGCGCGTGAGCACGCGCAGCAGTTGCTCAAGCTCACCCCGAGCAACCCCACCGCGCTGGAGCTCGCGGGCTCGATCGAGTTCCAGCTCAACTCCATGGTGCAGGCCGAAGCGCTGCTCACGCGTGCCGTGCAGGCAGCACCCCAGCTGCGGGTGGCGCGTCGCGTGCTGGTGCTGACCTACCTTCGCACTGGTCAGGTCGACCGGGCGATCGCCGCACTGCCGGCCGACATCGCCACCAACGACTCCGACCCCGCGCTGCTGTCGGTGGCCGGGCAAGCCCACATGGTCAAGGGCGATGTGGAACTGGCTCAGCAGTTCTTCACGCGGGCGTCCAGGCTGGACCCCACCGACCCCAACAAACGAACGACGCTGGCCGTGAGCCAGATGATGACGGGCAAAACCGAGTCGGCACTCGACGAGTTGCAGGACATCGCCTCGTCCGACGCCGGTGTTGTGGCCGACATGGCGCTGATCAACGCCCACATGGGCCGCCGTGACGTGGACAAGGCCCTGGCTGCGATTGACGCGCTGGAGAAGAAGCGGGCCAACGATCCACTGCCCCACCAACTGCGTGGCCGCGCCCTGCTGATCCGCAACGACCGAGCCGCCGCCCGCAAATCCTTCGAGCAGGCGCTGAAGATCGACCCGGCTTATTTCGCCGCGACCGCCGCATTGGCCGCGCTGGACATCGTCGACCGCAAGCCGCAAGACGCCCAGCAACGCCTGGAAGCCGTGCTCAAGACGAACCCCGCCAATCCGCAGGCTTTGATGGCACTGGCAGAGATCAAGGCGGGTTCGGGTGCGGGCAAGCAGGAGGTGATCGACCTGATCCAGAAAGCGATCGACGCCGCGCCCACCGACAAGGCACCCAGGTTGATGCTGGTGGAATACCACCTGCGCCAGAACGACGCCAAGGCCGCCTTGACGTCGGCGCAGAGTGCCGCCGTGGCCTTGCCCGACGTGCCCGAGCTGGTGGATGCGCTGGGACGCGCCCAGGCGGCCAGTGGTGAAAACAACCAGGCCATGAGCAGCTTCAACAAGCTGGTGGGCCTGATGCCGAAGTCACCCCTGCCTTACTTGCGCATGGCCACGGTGCACGTGGTCAACAAGGACAATCCGGCTGCCATCCAGAGCTTGCGCAAGGCGCTGGAGTCGCAGCCCAACCTGCTCGTGGCCCAGCGTGGGCTGGCCGATCTGTACCTGAAGAACAACCAGACCAGTGAAGCGCTGGCCATCAGCAAGACCGTGCAGACCCAGCGCCCCAAGGAAAGTGCAGGCTTTCTGCTGGAAGGTGACGTGCAGTCAACCACGCGAAACTGGACGGGTGCCGCAGCGGCCTACCAGGCCGGCTTGAAGGTGGCCCCCAGCCCCGAGCTGGTCATCAAGCTGCACACCGCGCTGACCCAGGGCGGCAAAGCCCCTGACGCGCAGCGGCTGGCAGCCGAATGGCAACGCACCAACCCGAACGACGCGGCCATTCCGCTGTACCTGGGCGACCGTGCGATTGCCACCAACCAGCTGAGTGAAGCCCAACGCCATTACGACCGCGTGCTTGCGCTGCAGCCGAACAACGCGCTGGCCTTGAACAACATGGCATGGGTCGCTGGCAAGCTGGGCCGTGCTGATGCTGTGGCGCTCGCCGAGAAGGCCAACGAGGTGGCGCCGAACCAGCCTGCCTTCATGGACACGCTGGCCATGCTGCTGTCCGAGAAGAACGATCACGCACGTGCCTTGACGCTGCAGAAGAAGGTGGTGGAGCTCCAGCCCAACGCGCCATTGTTCAAGCTCAATCTGGCCAAGATCCACCTCAAGGCCGGTGACAAGGCGGCGGCCAAGCCGCTGCTGGACGAACTTTCCGGTCTGGGCGACAAGTTCTCGGGGCAGGCTGAAGTGACCCAACTCAAGGGCACGCTGTGATGCCGATGAGTCGGGATTTTTTACACCCCAGAGCGGAGAAATGCGAACGGAATGGCCGTGGCAAGATTTGGTCCAACAAATCAAGGGCTTGTAAGCAGCTGTTTCTTTCGGCAGGATTCTTGCTTGCAGGTTTGAAAACCGCCCTGACGCTCGACCACACAAGTCTCGACCGCTCGACTCCGCGAAACAGACTGACATTCCGGGAAGCAGGAAGCCTCACATGAACGACAAGACAACGCCCCCATCGAATCAACCGCCGACGGAAGCGCCCGCAGCCTCCGCTGAAGGGCTAAGCCGGCGTCGTCTGGTGCGAGCAGGTCTTGCCTCTGCACCCGTTCTGGCTGCCCTTCAAAGCAACAGTGTGTTGGCTGGCGGTAGATCGGGAGGCAATTGCATTCGGCCATCGGCGTTTTCGTCCTTGACCATGGCAATGGAAAAGGGCCACGCAAGCCGTGCGCCCAGAGGTGCGGAAGGCGCCAGATGCAAGTCACCTTCCGACTGGAAGAGACAAATGCCAGCCGGCTGGGCCGACGTCAAATTCATTGGTGGCCCTGGCAAGCCCGGGAAGAACAAAGCCGGAGCTGGCCACGGAAACAGGACACCCTTCGTGCGCCCTCCGGCCCTCGCCGGCAAGTTCGGCAGGAGCGCCGTCTCGCGCGACGAATTGACATTGAGCGATGTTCTTGAAAGCACGTCGCAAGAAGACGATGCCGTGTTGGCCCGCTATGTCACAGCTGCGTTCCTCTCAGTGAAGGCTGGAGGTGGATGGCTCACCGAAGGTGAAATTAAGGCGATCTGGGAAAACAGAGGCGCTTGGACCACCGGAACTGGAGAGTCGTGGACGCGAGACAAGACGATCAAGTTCTTTGAGTCCGTCTTTTCTTCGCTCTCGTAAGGCGGTTGAGTCGTTTGCGGATGTTGGCCTTGTGCCCGCCCTCGCGGCGCATTGACCTTGTGCTGCGTCATTTTGCTGATGGGGCGGTGGTGTACGACGAAGCCAGTGGAGGACTGCACGCGCTCAGTTCCGTTGCCGGTCTTGTTCTGGGTGAGCTCATGACGAAAGATGCGCTGACTCCAAGCCGTCTGGCATCTCTGTTGCAATTCGAACATCCGAGTCATGAAGAATTGGAACAGTTGGAAATGATCTTGCTGGAGCTTCATGCGTTGGGCTTTGTCGACTGTCAGCCTTCGTGAACCCACAGATTTCCCTGTCTTCTCTGGGCTTGAAGGAGCTGGTTCGGCGATTGAGCACCGAGGGGATTTTTGTGCGGATCGAACCTTTCGTTTTTCACGTACGCAGTCGAATTCCCTCTGTTGCTGACGGCTTTTTTTCGCTCTACGGCGACCATGAACTGCTGGAATGCGGCAGGGCCTTTGCTGACTTCCATATTTCAGTCCGTGAAAGTCACCGGCTCTTCAAACGGGTGTGTGTCTTCGAAGCAGACGGCTTCAAGCCCTTCACGCCACTGGCTTACGGAGAGGCGTTTGCCTTCCTCGAATGGGGCATGAACTGGTGCGTTACCAGCCATTGCCACAACTGGCTGACCATCCACTCGGCAGTGCTCGAGAAAAATGGGCGGGCCGTTTTGTTGCCCGCACCGCCAGGGTCGGGCAAGAGCACGCTGTGTGCCGCGCTCATGTTGCACGGCTGGCGGCTGCTGTCGGACGAAATGGCTTTGCTGGATCCGGAGACCGGTCTTGTCACGCCAGCGCCGCGGCCCGTGAGCCTCAAAAATGCGTCCATCGACGTGATCCGCCGGCGCGCCCGGGGCTTGAATTTCGGCCCGACCGCACACGACACGCTCAAGGGTACTGTGGCCCACATGCAGGTGTCGGCCGAAAGTCTGGCGAAGGCGCATGTGCCCGCCTTGCCCGCCTGGGTGGTGTTCCCCAAGTACAGCCAGGGATCGCCCTTGACGGTGAGCGAGCACCCCAAGTCCCAGGCCTTGGTGGAGCTGGCCTCCAACAGTTTCAACCACCACGTGCACGGCCGTGCGGGCTTTGAAGCGCTGGCCGCGTTGGTCGAACGCTGTGCTTGCCACGATCTCGAATACGCCTCGCTGGAAGACGCGCTGGCCTGGTTTGACGCCTTGGAGGCTCAGGCATGACTCCACGTTCCGTCGCAGTGTTGCTTGATGCCCTGGTTCGACCGGCCAGCCTGACCGAGCTGACCCTGGCGCAGTGGGACTTGCTCGTGCGCCAAGGGCGCCGGGCCGACGTGCTGGCGCGCATCGGCGAGAACGCGCGCCTTCAAGGTGTGTGGGACGGCTTGCCATTGCAGCCGAGGAGGCATCTGGAATCGGCCATGAAGCTGGCGGCTCGCCAGCACATGGAGCTGCAGCATGAGGTGAAGGCCATCGCCCGGGCGCTGGAGCCGCTGGGCGAGCCTGCGGTGCTTCTGAAGGGCGCCGCCTACACCTTGGCGGGTCTGTCGGCCGGGCGTGGGCGCATGGTGTCCGATGTGGACATCCTCGTGCCACGTCAGCGCCTGGCCGAGGTGGAATCGGCCTTGATGATGGCGGGCTGGTTGCAGACGAACCGGGACGCTTACGACCAGCAGTACTACCGCAACTGGATGCACGAACTGCCCCCGATGCGCCACATCAAACGGGGCTCGGTGCTGGATGTCCACCACGCCATCCTGCCGCTGACGGCCCGCCTGAAACCCGACTCGGCGCTGCTGCTGGTGGACACCGTGGCTGCCGGTGACGACGAGCGGGTTCGTGTGCTTTCCAGGCCTGACATGGTGTTGCACAGTGCGGCGCATCTTTTTCACGAGGGTGAACTGGAGATGGGCTTGCGTGGTCTGGTTGACCTCGACGCCCTGTTGCGTGAATTCGGCAGCGATCTCGACTTTTGGCCCGCCCTGCAGTCGCGTGCCCAGCGGCTTGATCTGGAAGGGCCGCTGTATCAGGCGCTGCGTTACACAAGGCTGTTGCTGCAAACGCCTGTGCCCGAGGGCATGGAGGTTGAACTGCAAGTGGCAGCCCGGCGGCGCGGTGCCGCCATGCAGCCTGACCTGCAGGACGCGCTGTTCCTGCGCGCGCTGCTGCCCGATCACGCCACCGCCGCTGACCGCTGGACGCCGCTGGCGCGGTGGGCCCTGTACCTGCGGGGTCACTGGCTGCGCATGCCGCCCACCTTGCTGACCTGGCACCTGGTGCGAAAGTTCTTCAAAAGTCTGCAACCCCAAAGGAACCCCTCATGATTCGACGCGCGCTTCGTGCCTGGGGGCTGCTCGGCCTGGCGTGGCTGTCGCTGGGTCAGGCGTGGGGTGGATTGCCCGAAACGATCCTGAAGCTCAAGCCCTCGGTGGTGCTGATCGGTACCTTCAAGGCCACCGACAGTCCCCGCTTCCAGCTTCGGGGCACCGGCTTCATCGTCGGCAACGGCCAACTGGTGGTGACCAACGCCCATGTGTTGCCGGCCCCTTCAACCGGCGACGCCCCCGCGCTGGTGGTTCAGGTTCGCCAGGCTTCGGGGGAATGGCAGATGCGCCCCGCCAGCAGCCTGGAGTCCAGTCCGGCCTACGACCTCGCTTTGTTGCGCATGGAGGGGCCGCCCGGACCGGCGCTGCGCGTGGGTGACTCCAATGCTGTGCGCGAGGGCGACGACCTCGCATTCATGGGCTTCCCCATTGGTGGCGTGCTGGGTTTCTCACCGGTGACACACCGCGCTACGGTGTCCAGCATCACGCCGGCGGCGCTGCCCAGTCCTTCAGCCGGGCGTTTGAGCGAGATGGCCATCCGCGGTTTGCGCGACGGGACCTTCAACATCTTCCAGCTCGACGCGACCGCGTATCCTGGCAACAGCGGAGGCCCACTGTTCCATCCCGAGACGGGCGATGTGATGGGTGTGTTGAACATGGTCCTGATCAAGGGCACGCGTGAGTCGGCCCTGAGCCAGCCTTCGGGCATTTCGTATGCCATCCCGGGCGTGCACGTGCGCGAGATGCTGGACCGGCACCGTTGAACGACGTTCGAACCGAGCTAGGAGTGACCATGAGTCCGGGCGCAGAGCGGGTCGACGCGCTGGTGGTGGGCGCCGGGGTGATCGGCCTCGCGGTGGCGCGCGCGCTGGCGCTGGCGGGGCGGGAGGTCATGGTGCTGGAACGCGAAGCCGCGATCGGCACGGGCACCAGTTCGCGCAACAGCGAAGTCATCCACGCCGGCATCTATTACCCGGCGGGCTCGCTCAAGGCGCAGCTCTGCGTACGAGGCCGCGAGGCGCTCTACGCTTACTGCGTCGAGCGAGGCATCGCCCACCGACGCTGCGGCAAGCTCATCGTCGCCAACACACCGTCGCAGTTGGCCGGCCTGCCAGGGATCATGGCCAGGGCGGCCGTCAACGGCGTGACCGATCTGGTTCTTCTGAGTCGGGATGAGGCGCAGGCGATGGAGCCGCAACTGACGTGCCTTGCCGCCATACATTCGCCCTCCACCGGCATCGTGGACAGCCACGCGCTCATGCTGGCGCTTCAGGGGGATCTGGAAAATCTGGGGGGTCTGGTGGCCTGTCACAGCGGCGTTCGCGAACTGGTGGTGACGCCCCGCGGCATCCAGGTGGAGTCGCTGGACGGCACGCGTTTGCTCGCGCGCACCGTCGTCAACGCGGCGGGGCTGCATGCCTGCGAACTGGCCCGAAAGATCCGCGGGCTCGACGCCCGTCTGGTGCCCCGGTCCTGGTACGCCAAAGGCAGCTACTTCACCCTGGCGGGACGTTCACCGTTCTCGCACCTCATCTACCCCGCACCGGAGCCCGATGCGCACCTGGCCGGGTTGGGCGTGCACCTCACGCTGGATCTGGGTGGTCAGGCCAAGTTCGGGCCCGACGTGGAGTGGACCGCATCGCCAGACGACCTGCAGGTGAACCCGGCGCGCGCAGACGCCTTTTACGCCGAGGTTCGACGGTACTGGCCTGGCCTTCCAGCGGGTTCCCTGCAGCCCGGCTACGCAGGCATACGGCCCAAGATCAGCGGACCGCACGAGGCCGCCGCCGATTTCGGGATACAGGGTCCCGGCGAACACGGCGTGCCGGGTCTGGTGAACCTGCTGGGGATCGAGTCACCCGGGCTCACCAGCTGCCTGGCGATTGCAGACCGTGTGGTGACCTTGACCTGATCAGGCACCCGAGGCTTGGATGGCCCGCGCCGACTCCCACACCAGCGACGGACCTTTGTAGATCAGGCCGGTGTAGATCTGGACCAGGTTGGCGCCCGACTGGATCTTGCTCACCGCATCTGCCCCGCTCAGCACACCGCCCACACCGATGATGGGAAAACTCTTGCCGAGGCAGGCACGCAGCTGGCGGATCACCTGGTTGCTCATCTGCAGCACTGGCGTGCCCGAGAGGCCGCCCGCTTCTTGCGCGTGCGCCATGCCTTGCACGGCTTCGCGGCTGAGTGTGGTGTTGGTGGCGATCACACCCATGGCGTTGGTGGCGTTGCCATCGCTATCGGCGCCGTAGCGCATCAAGGTGGCCGCGATGATTTCGATCTGCGTGTTGTCCAGGTCGGGCGCGATTTTGAGAAACACCGGAATGCGCCGGCCGTGACGTTGCGCCAGCTGTTCGCGCCTCTCGGCCACAGCGCCGAGCAGGGCGTCCAGGGCCTCGTCGCTCTGCAGGCTGCGCAGGTTCTGGGTGTTGGGGCTGGAGATGTTCACGGTCACATAGTCGGCGTGCGGGTACACGCCGTCGAGGCAGGTGAGGTAGTCGTCGGTGGCGCGCTCGATCGGGGTGCTGGCGTTCTTGCCGATGTTCAGGCCCAGCACCATGGGGCTGGCACCGCTCTGGCTGCGGAAACGTGCGCGCTGCACGTTGGCCAGAAAGGCGTCGAGCCCTTCGTTGTTGAAGCCCAGGCGGTTGATCAGCGCGTTGACCTTGGGCAAGCGGAACATGCGCGGTTTGGGGTTGCCGCTCTGGCCCAGCGGGGTGACGGTGCCGACCTCCACGAAACCGAAGCCCATGGCGGCGAGGCCGTCGATGCAGCGGGCGTTCTTGTCGAGTCCGGCCGCCAGCCCCACCCGGTTGGGGAACTGGATGCCTGCGAGGGTGTAGGGGTCGTGGATGCGGGGTTCGCTGTAGAGGCAGGTCAGCGGCGAGTGCTGCAGCCGGGCGATGGCATGGATCGTGAGGTCGTGGGCGGCTTCGGGGTCCATGCCGAACAGGAAGGGGCGGGCGGCGGCATAGGGCAGAAGCGACATCGGATAATCCAGGGCTGTTGTTTCACCGATTGTCTCAAATGACCCAAGACGAACTCAAAGCACTGGTGGGCCAGGCGGCCCTGCAATACGTGACCCCCGGCGAGATCGTCGGCGTGGGCACCGGATCCACCGTCAACAAGTTCATCGAAGCGCTGGCCAGCATCAAGGACCAGATCGCCGGCGCCGTCTCCAGCTCCGAAGCCTCCACCGCGCGTCTCAAGGCCCTGGGCATTGCGGTGTTCGAAGCCAACGAGGTCGGAGAACTCTCCGTCTACATCGACGGTGCCGACGAGATCGACGCCCAAGGCCACATGGTCAAGGGCGGCGGGGCTGCACTCACGCGCGAGAAGATCGTGGCAGCTCAGTCGCGCCGCTTTGTCTGTATCGCCGACGAGTCGAAGCTGGTGAAAGTGCTGGGGGCATTTCCCCTGCCGGTGGAGGTGATCCCCATGGCCACTGCGCGACTGGTGCGTCAGTTCGCAGAGCTGGGTGGCCACGCCAGCATCCGCATGAAAGATGGTGTCCCGCTGGTCACCGACAACGGCCAACACATCCTGGACGTCACCGGGCTGCAGATCATCGATCCGCTGGACTTTGAGAGCCAGGTCAACCAGTGGCCAGGCGTGGTGACGGTGGGGGTGTTCGCCCACCAGAAAGCCAGCGTGTGCCTGCTGGGCACGCCGGACGGCGTGAAGACACTGGGTTTCTGAAAACGGCCAGACCGGCCAAACGTCAGAAGCGGATGCCGGCGGGGTTCGTGGCGGGAGGCGCCACAGGCACTGCGCTCGGCGCATCAGCGGTTTGAGCGGGCCTGGTGTTCGATGCGGGTGCAACCGCTTCGGCCTGAACGGCCACCAGCGGCGTGGCGGCAGCGCGGCGGTAGCTCGATGGCAGGGCCGACTGCTTCGGATAGCCGGCTGCGTCGAGAAACTGTGTCCACTCGCTGTCCGAATAGCCGCGGATCTGCTGGCTGCCAATGGTGAGGAACGGCAACGATGTCTGGCCCGTCAGGCGCCGCAGTGCTTCTGCATCTTCGTTGGTGCTGATGGTTTTTTCGCTGTAGGGAATGCCGCGCGCATTGAGCAGGTTGCGCCCGCTGTTGCAGGGTGCGCACTCGCTGCTGGTGTAGAGCAGCACCGGGTAGCGGGTGGCCACCTGGCGCAGATCGAAGGGCAGCTGCGCATTGGCGCTGCCCGAGCCACCGGCGGCACTGCCTGTGACCGGCTTTGCGTTCGCCGCGGGCGGCGGTTGATCGGAATAACTCACCCGGCCGTCGGGTCCGACGATGCGGTAAACGCCCTGTGCGAGCACGGCCATAGACATCAGGCCCATCGCCAGCCCCAGGGCAGCGCTGCGCAGGTGAGGGCTTGTTGCTGAGGCAAAAGCGGATATGTGGATGTTCATGTCGGCTCCTATCGGCATTCAGCGGAACAAATCAAGCCATGCCCTGGTGACGCAGCAGGGCTTCAATGCTGGGTTCACGGCCCCGGAAGGCCTTGAACGACTCCATGGCCGGGCGGCTGCCACCGGCTTCGAGGATCGCTTCACGATAGCGGCGGCCGGTGGCCACGTCCAGCGTGCTGTGGCCGTTTTGCAGCGCGGCTTCTTCAAACGCAGCGTAGGCGTCTGCCGACAGCACTTCGGCCCATTTGTAGCTGTAGTAACCGGCCGAGTAGCCGCCGGCAAAGATGTGGCTGAAGGTGTGGGGCGAACGGCTGTAGGCCGGCGGCTGCAGCACCGCCACCTCGTCGCGCACCTGCTGCTGCAGCGCCAGGATGGCCTCGCCGCTGGTAGCGGGCTCGGGCAGGCTGTGCAGCAGCATGTCGAACAGCGAAAACTCCACCTGGCGAAGCGTCTGCAGTCCGCTCTGGAAATTCTTGGCGGCCAGCATTTTGTCGAACAGCGCGCGCGGCAGCGGCTCGCCGGTGTCCACATGAGCCGTCATGTGCTTGAGCACGTCCCACTCCCAGCAGAAGTTCTCCATGAACTGGCTGGGCAGTTCCACCGCGTCCCACTCGACGCCGCTGATGCCGGACACATCACGCTCGTTCACCTGGGTGAGCATGTGGTGCAGGCCGTGGCCGAATTCGTGGAAGAGGGTGATGACATCGTCGTGCGTCAGCAGCGCTGGTTTGCCATTCACGCCGTCGGCGAAGTTGCACACCAGATGGGCCACCGGTGTCTGCAAGGCGCCGGTGTCGGGGCGCAGCCAGCGGGCGCGCACGTCGTCCATCCAGGCGCCGCCGCGTTTGCCGGTGCGTGCGGCAGGGTCCAGGTAAAACTGGCCGACCAGCTCGGCGCCCTTCGGCCCCGAGCGTTCGATGCGGTAGAACTCCACGCCTGCGTTCCACACTGGCGCCTGGTCGCGGCGGATCGCCACTTCGAACAGGGTTTCGACGATCTGGAACAGACCGGCCAGCACCTTGGGCGCTGTGAAATAGGGTTTGACTTCCTGCTCGCTGAACGCATAGCGCGCTTCCTTGAGCTTTTCGCCGATGTACGTCCAGTCCCAGGGCTGCGGGTCGGCCATGCCGAGCTCGCTGGCGGCAAACGCGCGCAGGTCGGCCAGGTCTTTTTCGGCGTGGGGCCGGGCCTTGACTCCCAGGTCGCGCAGGAACGCGATCACCTGTTCGGGCGACTCGGCCATCTTGGGCACCAGGGACACATCGGCGTAGTGCCGGTAGCCCAGCAATTGCGCTTCTTCAAAGCGCAAGTCGAGCAGCTCGCCCATGATGGCGGCGTTGTCGAACTTCACCGCTTCACCCTCGGCCTGATCGCTGGCGCGGGTGGCGTACGCGCGGTAGAGCTTCTCGCGCAGCGCACTGCTGTGGGCGAACTGCATGACCGGCAGGTAGCAGGGCATCTTCAGGGTGAGCTTGTGGCCCGTCTTGCCTTCAGCCAACGCTGCCGCAGCGGTGGACTGCACCACGTCGTCGGGCACGCCGGCGAGTTCGTCGGTCGTCACGTACAACGCAAAAGCGTCGGTGGCGTCCAGTGCGTTTTCGCTGAACTTCTGGCCGAGTTCAGCCTGGCGCTCCTGCAGCCAGGCAAAGCGGGCTTTCGCGTCACCCTGCAAATCGGCACCGCCGAGCACGAAGCCGCGCATGGCATTGAAATGGGCGCGCGCCTGTTCAGCGTTCAGGCTGGCGGGGTCCATGGCCTTGTACTTGGCGTAGAGGCGCTCGTCGGCTCCGAGGCGGGTCCAGAACTCGGTGACCTTGGGCAGCGCTTCGTTGAAAGCAGCGCGAAGTTCAGGGGTGTCGGCCACGCTGTTGAGGTGGCTCACGGCACCCCAGGCACGCGAGAACCGCTCGGCCGGCACGTCCAGTGTTTCGGACATCCGCTTCCAGTCGGCCGGAAATTCGGCGGCTGTCACGGTTTCCAGCGCCAGGCTGGCGTCGTTCAGCAACTGCTCGACTGCCGGTCCCACCAGAGCGGGTGTGATGGCGTCGAACAGGGGCAGATCGTCGAAGTTGAGCAGGGGGTTGTGGGCGAAAGGAGTGGTACGGTCGTTCATGCGTTCTCAGATGTGGCGCTGGGGGTGAAGTTCAAGCCGCAAAGGCATGAACGAACGTAGGGAAAAGCAATTACTGCGATTGGGCGCTCTTCTTCACGCTTTTCTTCATGACCTTGGCACGCTTGACCTGCCCACCGGTGGTCAGGCGCTGGTTGCCCAGCACGCGCACCACCTTGACTTCGGGACGCTGACCGCCGCGTTTGCTGAACTTCAGCACCTTCACGTCGCGCGGGCCGGGCATGCGGTCTTCGTCGACCGCCTTGACCTTCTCTTCCACCGGGCGCCAGAGCACCAGCAGCTTGCCGATGTGCTGGATGGGGGCGGCGTCAAGTTCGTCGGCCAGGGTGTGCAGCATGGCCTCGCGAGCGACGCGGTCGTCGCTGAGCACGCGCACCTTGATCAGGCCGTGCGCCTTCAGCGCCGCCCCGATCTCTTTTTTGACGGCGGGGCTCAAGCCGTCGTTTCCGATGTGGACGACGGGATCGAGATGATGGGCCTCGGCTCGGTGAACTTTGCGCTGGGCGGGAGTGAGTGTGATCTGGGGCATGGGACAATTATCGTTTACACAGACCTTAGGCGACCCTCATGGGCATGAAAGTCAAAACCCAGAGCAAAAAGGTCAACAAGGCCTGGCTCAACCAGCACGTGAACGACCCGTACGTCCGGCTGGCCAAAAAAGACGGCTATCGTGCGCGCGCCGCCTACAAGCTCAAGGAACTCGACGAGACCCTGGGCCTGATCCGCCCCGGCGACTGCGTGGTCGACCTTGGATCGGCCCCGGGCGCCTGGAGCCAGTACGCGCGGCGCCGACTCAGTCCGCAGGGCGCGGCCGTGGGCGAACTGCACGGCACCATCATCGCGCTGGACATGCTGCCCATGGAAGACGTGGAGGGAGTTCATTTCATCCTCGGCGACTTTCGCGATTCGGCTGTGCTGGAAGAGCTGGAACAAGCCCTGACCGACCGTGGGGTTGATCAGGTCGATGTGGTGATCTCCGACATGTCGCCCAATCTCTCCGGCATCGGCATGACCGACGCCGCGCGCATCACCGATCTGGTGGAGCTGGCGGTCGATTTCTCGATCAAACACCTCAAGATCGATGGTGCGCTGGTGGTCAAGCTGTTCCACGGCGGGGCTTACGACCCCATGGTGGCGCTGTTCCGCCAGACTTTTCGCACAGTCAAGGCGGTCAAACCCAAGGCTTCGCGGGACAAATCGTCTGAAACCTTTCTGGTCGGCATGGGTCTCAAATCCACGGTACGGGGCTGAGTAGGGCGGGATGGCGCCGTTCATGGTGAAAAGCCAACCCTTTCATTGACACAAGCTCGTCACCGATATCAGGCAGTTCTGCTTGAAAGTCCTAGAATGAGGCCCAGATGCGCATAACCGCCAATACCGTTTCCAGGAGCTGCACTTGAACAATCAGTGGTTTTCGAAAATCGCCGTGTGGATGGTCATCGCCATGGTGCTTTTCACCGTCTTCAAGCAGTTCGACACACGCTCTGCTGCCGGCTCCGGCTACATGGGCTATTCCGAGTTTCTTGACGAGGTCAAGGCGCGACGGATCAAGAGCGCCACCATCCAGGAGGGCCAGGGTGGCACCGAGATCGTGGCAGTCACGCAGGACGACCGTCGCGTGCGCACCACGGCCACCTACCTCGACCGTGGCCTTGTGGGCGATCTGATCGCCAACGACGTCAAGTTCGACGTGCGTCCTCGCGAAGAAGGTTCGTTGCTCATGACGCTGCTGGTCAGCTGGGGTCCGATGCTGTTGCTGATTGGCGTGTGGATCTACTTCATGCGACAGATGCAGGGCGGCGGCAAGGGCGGAGCGTTCAGCTTCGGCAAGAGCAAGGCCCGCATGCTCGACGAGAACAACAACACCGTAACCTTTGCCGACGTCGCCGGGTGCGACGAAGCCAAGGAAGAGGTGAAGGAGGTCGTTGACTTCCTGAAAGACCCGGCCAAATTCCAGAAGCTGGGCGGGCGCATTCCGCGCGGCCTGCTGCTGGTCGGCCCTCCGGGTACCGGCAAGACCTTGCTGGCCAAGGGCATTGCTGGCGAGGCCAAGGTACCGTTCTTCAGCATCTCGGGCTCCGACTTCGTGGAAATGTTCGTCGGCGTGGGCGCAGCCCGCGTGCGCGACATGTTTGAAAACGCCAAGAAGAACGCGCCCTGCATCATCTTCATCGACGAGATCGACGCCGTGGGTCGCCAACGTGGCGCCGGCCTGGGCGGCGGCAACGACGAACGCGAACAGACCTTGAACCAGATGCTGGTCGAGATGGACGGCTTCGAGACCAATCTCGGTGTGATCGTGGTCGCAGCCACCAACCGCCCCGATATTCTTGACGCTGCTTTGCTCCGCCCTGGCCGTTTTGACCGGCAGGTCTATGTCACGCTGCCCGACATTCGCGGCCGCGAGCAGATCCTGAACGTGCACATGCGCAAGATTCCCCTCAGCACCGACGTGAACCCGAGCGTGATTGCCCGTGGCACACCCGGCATGAGCGGGGCCGATCTGGCCAACCTGTGCAACGAAGCCGCCCTGATGGCCGCGCGCCGCAATGCGCGCGTGGTGGAGATGCAGGACTTCGAGAAGGCCAAGGACAAGATCTTCATGGGCCCCGAGCGCAAGAGCATGGTGATGCCCGAAGAAGAGCGGCGCAACACGGCGTACCACGAGTCGGGCCACGCCCTGCTCGGCAAGATGCTGCCCAAGTGTGACCCGGTGCACAAGGTCACCATCATTCCGCGCGGCCGTGCGCTGGGTGTGACCATGAGCCTGCCCGCACAGGACCGCTACAGCTACGACAAGGACTACATGCTGAACCAGATCAGCATGTTGTTTGGTGGCCGGATCGCCGAAGAGGTGTTCATGAACCAGATGACCACCGGTGCCAGCAACGACTTCGAGCGCGCCACCACCATCGCCCGCGACATGGTGATGCGCTACGGCATGACCGACGCCCTGGGCCCGATGGTGTACGCCGAAAACGAAGGTGAAGTGTTCCTCGGCCGTTCGGTGACCAAGACCACCAACATGAGCGAATCCACCATGCAGAAGGTGGACGCCGAGGTGCGTCGCATCATCGATGCTCAGTACAAGCTGGCGCGCGATCTGATCGAAGAGAACAGCGACAAGATGCACGCCATGGCCAAGGCACTGCTCGAGTGGGAAACCATCGACGCCGAGCAGATCGACGACATCATGGCCGGCAAACCACCCCGTCCTCCCAAGGACTGGACGCCTCGCAACCCGTCGGTGGGTGGTGGCGGTGGCAGCGGAGGCTCGCCCGCCGTGGCGACCGATCCGGCACCCACGGCCGCCTGAGCGGCCCGGGCTTTCAACCAGACACGCGGGGCTTCGGCCCCGTTGTCGTTTCCGTCTCGAACACCTTCATGCACTGGCAGACCACCCGTTTCGACATCGACCTCAAGACGCCGCAGGTCATGGGCATCGTCAACGTGACGCCCGATTCGTTTTCCGATGGTGGCCAGCACGCCGGAACCTCGGCTGCCCTCAGGCATTGCGAACAACACTTGCGGGATGGGGCGCACATGCTCGACATCGGCGGTGAATCGACCCGACCCGGCAGCCCGGCGGTGCCGCTGGACGAAGAGCTTGCGCGTGTGTTGCCCGTGGTGCGCGAAGCCCTCAAGCTGGGTGTGCCCTTGTCGGTGGACACGTACAAGCCCGAGGTGATGCAGGCTGTGCTGGATGCGGGGGCCGACATCGTCAACGACATCTGGGCCCTTCGCCGCGGCCATGCGCTGGACGTGGTGGTTGCCCACCCGCGCTGTGGCGTGTGCCTCATGCACATGCACCGCGACCCGCAGACCATGCAGGTGGCGCCGATGGAGGGCGATGTGCTGCCTTCGGTGGCGGCCTTCCTGCGCGAGCGGTCGGAAACACTCACGGCACGAGGCGTGGCGCACGAGCGCATCGTGCTGGACGCCGGCGTGGGATTCGGCAAGACCGTGGCGCAGAACTTCAGCCTGCTGGCGCGGCAGAGCGAGCTCATGGCGCTGGGTTGGCCGCTGCTGGCGGGCTGGTCCCGTAAATCATCGTTGGGAGCCGCCACCGGACGCGAGGTCCCGACCGAACGAGTGGCCGCGAGTGTGGCGGCTGCGTTGCTGTCGGTGGAACGCGGTGCGCGGGTTGTCCGCGTGCACGACGTGCGCGAAACGGTGGACGCCCTGAAGGTCTGGCAGGCCATCCAGTCCGCCTGAGCACAGGGCCGCCGCACGATAATCAGGGCAGTCCTCGTGCGTTTCCTTGCCTGGAGGCGCCACCCGAAGACTCCCGACACAGAACACAGAGAACACCACATGCCCCGCAAATTTTTCGGCACCGACGGCATCCGCGGCACGGTTGGCCAGCCCCCCATCACGCCCGACTTCGTCCTGCGCCTGGCGCACGCCGTGGGCCGTGTGCTCCGCCGCACCGAATCGCACCCCACCGTGCTGATCGGCAAGGACACGCGCATTTCCGGCTACATGCTGGAAGCCGCGCTCGAATCCGGCTTCAACTCCGCAGGCGTTGACGTGGTGCTGCTCGGACCCGTGCCCACGCCGGCCGTGGCCTACCTCACGCGGGCCCAGCGCGCCGACCTTGGCGTGGTGATCTCCGCCAGTCACAACCCGTTTGCCGACAACGGCATCAAATTCTTCAGCGCGCTGGGCACCAAGCTGCCGGACGACTGGGAACACGCGGTGGAGGCCGCGCTGGACGAGCCACCGGTGTGGGCCGCCTCGGCCGAGCTCGGCAAGTCGCGCCGCATGGAGGACGCCGCTGGCCGCTATATCGAATTCTGCAAGAGCACCTGTTCGCACAACCTCTCGCTCAAGGGCCTGAAGATCGTGGTGGACGGCGCCAACGGCGCGGCCTACCAGATCGCACCTGCGGTGTTCCACGAGCTGGGCGCCGAGGTCATCAAGATCGGTTGCACGCCCGACGGCTTGAACATCAACCACGGCGTGGGCGCCACGCACCCACAGGCCATGGTGGAGGCGGTGAAGGCCCACGGCGCTCACTACGGTATTGCGCTCGACGGTGACGCCGACCGCCTTCAGATGGTGGACGCCGACGGTCGCCTGTACAACGGCGACGAGCTGCTGTACCTCATCGTGTCGGACCGACTGGCACGCGACCACGACGTGCCCGGTGTGGTGGGCACCCTCATGACCAACATGGCGGTGGAAGTGGCGCTCAAGGCGCGCGGTGTGAAGTTCGTGCGCGCCAAGGTGGGTGACCGCTACGTGCTTGAAGAACTCGAAAAACACGGCTGGATTCTCGGTGGCGAAGGTTCCGGCCATCTGCTGGTGCTGGACCGCCACACCACGGGCGACGGTCTGGTGTCGGCCTTGCAGGTGCTGCACGCCTGCGTGGACAGCGGCAAGACCATGGCGCAGTTGCTCGCAGAGGTGACGCTGTTTCCCCAGACGCTGATCAACGTGCGCCTGCAGCCCGGCCAGGACTGGAAGACCAACACTTTCCTGGCGCAGCAGACCGAAGCGGTGGAAGCCGAACTTGGCGAGAGCGGTCGGGTGCTCATCCGCGCCAGCGGCACCGAGCCGCTGCTGCGTGTGATGGTGGAAGCGCGCGACCCACAAAGGGCGCTGGACTGCGCCGAGCGGCTGGTGGCTGCTGTGCGTGCACAGGTGCCGGTGTGATCACCACCGTTCGTGCCGACTACGGCGATGCCGTGCACGGGGCTGCCCTGGTGCTCCTGCTCGACGCTTACGCCAGCGACCCGGCAGGCGGTGGCGAAGGCCTGTCGGACTTTGCGAAGCACAACCTGGTGCACGAGCTCGCCGCGCGGCCCCAGGCCTACAGCGTGCTGGCCTTTGACGGCGCGCAGCCAGTGGGTTTGGTGAACTGCATTGAAGGTTTTTCCACCTTCGCCTGCAAGCCGCTGGTGAACGTGCACGACGTGGCCGTGCTGGCCAGCCACCGGGGACGTGGCATCGCCGAGCAGATGCTGGCATTGGCGGAGTCCATCGCCAAAGAGCGCGGCGCGGTGAAGTTGACGCTGGAGGTGCTCTCGGGCAACCAAGGCGCCGTGCGGCTGTACGAACGCATTGGTTTTGCCGGTTACCAGCTGGACCCGGCGATGGGCACCGCCCGGTTCTTCCAGAAGTGGCTGAGCTGACGCCGCTTCAGTACAGCAGGTAGGACTCGCGAGCCACTGCCCAAGCGGCTTCGTCGGTAGCAGCCGCCGCCTCCAGCACCGCGGGCGCGGCCGTCACATCGTCCACCCATTCGCGCAGCAGCGGCCCGCCGTTGATGAGGTCGATCGCCAGGCGGTCGTGCTCGTACTCGTAGGCAAAGTCGCGCCACAACGGATAGTCCGGTTTCTGCAGGCGCAGCGCTCGAAACGCCAGCGCTTGCAGCCGCCAGGGTTTGAAGGCCGTGTGGTCGTAGTGCGTCGGGTCCTCCACATGAATCTGCATGCCAGCGCACAGTTGCCCCTGGTGCTTGTGGAAGGTGGGCTCGAAAAAGCATGGACGCAACACGCAGCCCTGCAGCCATTGCGGCGCAATGCGGCGCATGTCGGCCAGCAGGCGGGGTACATCAATGCCCGGTGCGCCAAACAGCTCGAGCGCGCGCGTGGTGCCGCGCCCTTCGGACAAGGTCGTGCCCTCCAGCATCACCGTGCCGGCGTAGGCGCGCGCCATGCTCAAGTTGGCGGCGTTCGGGCTGGGGTTGACCCAGCTGCGTTCGGTGGGCCAGCCAAAGCCGGGAGCAGCGTCGGGCTGCCAGCCAGTCATGGTGATCACGCGGTAGTCCACGCTCAGGCCCAGCGTGGCGATGAACCAGTGGCCGAGTTCACCCATGGTCATGCCGTGGCGCATGGGCATCGGGCCGGCGCCCACAAAACTTTCCCAACCTTCGCGCAGCGTGAGGCCTTCGATGGGCCGGCCCGCCGGGTTGGGCCGGTCCAGTACCCACACGGCTTTGCCGTGTTGTGCAGCGGCTTCCAGCACGTAGCGCAGCGTGGTGATGAAGGTGTAGATGCGGCAGCCGAGGTCTTGCAGGTCGACCAGCAACACGTCGAAGCTGGCCATCATCGTGTCGGTCGGCCGGCGCACCTCACCGTAGAGGCTGAACACCGGAATGCCCAGGGTCGGGTCGAGGTAGTCGGGCGACTCGACCATGTTGTCCTGCTTGTCGCCGCGCAGGCCGTGCTGCGGGCCGAAGGCGGCCGACAGCGTCACATCGGGGAGAGCGGCCAGTGCATCGAGCGCGTGCGTGAGGTCGCGAGTAACCGAAGCCGGGTGGGCCAGCAGGGCCACGCGCTGGCCTGTGAGCTGAGCGCGCAGGGCGGGGTCTTGCAGGAAACGATCAAGGCCGAATTGCATGGCGTTCAGGTCCGGGGCAGGGCCAGGCGCAGCGAGCGCCCGGCGGGGTGGTGGAAGTCGGGGCGTTCGCACGGGTGCTGCAGCGCCCAGTAGCTCAGGCGCCCGTCCTGCTCTTCGATGACGGCGCACAGCGCCAGCTCAACGTGCGGGGCGGATGAGGGCAGGGCGGCGAGGGGCAGGTGCACGTCCAGCGTGAGCAGTGTCGGTGTGATGGCGAGTTGCATCACCGGTGCGGGCAGGTCGGGTGCTGTGGTGGTGTCGCGCTGCCGCTCACCGGCAAAGCGGTATGCCGCCCACTGGCCCGAAGGCGAGAAGTTGAATTCGCGGTAGGCCGGGTTGCCCTCGGCCGAAACAAAGGTTTCCAGGCAGGTGTTCTGCCACAGGCCGTCGGCCGGGGCGGGTGTGGCGGCGGGTGGAATGCGCAGGCCGGCTGTGTTGCCGCTCAGCCTGTACACCAGCCGCAAACCGCTGTGGTTCAGGCTCACGCTCGCCATCAATCCCATGGGCGAAGCCGCCGGGGTGGCCGGGTGGCAGGGCATGTCGACGGTCAGCAAGGTCTGGTGGGGTGTCACAGTCCCGCATTGTCTCAGGCGTCCGAGCCCCTCAGAAGTGGATCAACCGGTCGCCTGGCGTTGATCAGCGCCACCAGCGACAGCATCACGGGCACTTCCACCAGCACGCCGACCACCGTGGCCAGCGCCGCGCCACTGTTCAGCCCGAAAAGCGAGATGGCCACGGCCACCGCCAGCTCGAAGAAGTTGGAGGTGCCGATCAGGCAGGCCGGGCCTGCCACGTTGTGGGGCAGCTTGAGCCACTTTGCACCCCACCAGGCGATGAAAAAAATGCCGTAGCTCTGCAGCACCAGCGGCACCGCGATCAGCAAAATCACCAGCGGCTGGCGCACGATGGTTTCGGCCTGAAAGCCGAACAGCAACACCACGGTGGCAATCAGCCCGATCACCGACCAGGGCTTGAGCGCGGCCACGAAGCCCGACACGGCCGCCGGCCCGCGCCGCAGCAGAAGCTGGCGCGTGAGCATGCCGGCCACCAGCGGCAGCACCACGTACAACACGGTGGACAGCAGCAGCGTCTCCCAAGGCACGGTCACGTCGGTCACGCCGAGCAGAAAGGCCGCAATCGGTGCAAACGCCACCACCATGATGAGGTCGTTGATGGAGACCTGAACCAGCGTGTAGTTGGCGTCGCCTTTGACGAGCTGGCTCCACACAAACACCATGGCGGTGCAGGGCGCAACGCCCAGCAGGATCATGCCGGCGATGTACTCGCTGGCCGACTGCGGATCGACCCAGGGCGCAAAGATGTATCGAAAGAACAGCACGCCGAGTGCGGCCATGGTGAAGGGCTTGATGAGCCAGTTGACCACCAGGGTGAGCACCAAGCCTTGCGGCTTTTTGCCCACATCGCGCACGGCGTTCCAGTCAATCTGGATCATCATCGGATAGATCATCACCCAGATGAACACCGCCACCACCAGGTTGACCTGCGCAACCTCCATGGCGGCCACGGCCTGGAAGCCCGAGGGCGCGGCCAGCCCCAGCCCGACGCCGGCCGCGATGCCCAGCGCCACCCACACCGACAAATAGCGTTCAAACAGTCCCATCAGGCTTTGACCTGACCGATGACGGCGAGCTCTTTCTTCAGCACGAGTTTGTCCAGCTTGTCGATGGGCAGCACGGTGAGCAGAGCGATGCGTCGGTTCATCGCGATGAAGCAGTCGTTGAACGCGCGTTGAATGACCGCGTCGCTGCCCCTGACCGCGGCCGGATCTTCAACCCCCCAGTGGGCCGACATGGGTTGGCCGGGCCAGACGGGGCACACCTCGCCGGCGGCCTTGTCGCACACGGTCAGCACAAAGTCCATGTGCGGCGCATCGGCCGCAGCGAACTCGCTCCAGTTCTTGCTGCGCAGGCCTGAGGTCTTGAAGCAGTTGCGTTCCAGCAGCCCGATGGCGTGCGGGTTGACCTCACCCGCTGGGTGGCTGCCCGCACTCCACGCGCGGAAGCGGCCCGCCCCCATCTGGTTGAGGATGGCCTCGGCCATGATGCTGCGCGCGGAGTTGCCGGTGCAGATGAACAGGACGTTGTAGACAGAAGGTGTCATGGAAAACCTTTCAGCAGGTGGTGCAAGCGGGAACAGAAGTTGTCACGTTGCAGGGTTCACCCTGGCAGCAGTGCGAGGTGAGGAATTGCAGCAAATCGTTCATGGCGCCGAACTCGGCGCGGTAAATCAGGTGGCGGCCATCGCGCTCTTGCGACACCAGCCCGGCGTGGCTGAGCTCCTTGAGGTGGAACGACAGCGCCGTGCCCGCCACACCCAGCGACTCGCTGAGCTGCCCCGGCGTGAGGCCCTGAGGTCCTTGCCCCACCAGTGCGCGAAAGATGCGCAGGCGCGTTTCTTGTGCCAGGGCGCCGAGGGATTTGACGGCGAGGTTTTCGTCCATGGAATCTCCTTCAGGCAGTGGTGTGTTTCAAGGTGGCGCGGGTGGGCAACTTGAGCGTGGCGAGCCAGCACACCACCAGCATGAGCGCCGAGCCCAGCAGCGCATAGAGCAGCCCGCCCCACTGGTACAGCAGGCCCGAGAGCAGCGTGCCGCTGAAGCGGCCCAGGGCATTGGCCGCGTAGTAGAAGCCCACGTCTTCGGCAGCCTTTTCCGAGCCCGCGTAGGCCAGCACCAGGTAGGAGTGCACGGACGAGTTCACCGCGAAGGCAAAGCCGAACACGCCCAGCCCGCCGACCACCACCCAGGGCAGGTGAGGCACGTTCAGCGCCACGGCCGCGGCCAGTGCAATGGGCACCAGCGCCAGCAAGGCCGACCACAGGCGGGCCGCAGGCACCTCGGTGCTCAAACCGTCCGCGCTGCGTTTCACAAAGGCCGGCGCCATGGCCTGTACCGCGCCGTAGCCGATGGTCCAGACCGCGAGAAAGGTGCCGACCATGGTGAAGGTCCAACCCTGCGAATACAGGTACACCGGCACGCCCACCACAAACCACACGTCGCGCGCGCCAAACAGCACCACGCGCGCCGCAGCCAGCACGTTCACACCCGTGTTCTTGGCGAACAGTTCCCTGGCCGATTTCGAGGCTTTGTTCTTGCCCATCATCTGCGGCAGCGAACTCACCACGCCCACCAGCACCAGCGCCAGCAGCGCGGCCATGGCCCACAGCGCGTGCTGGAAACCCAGCGTCTGCAGCAGCAGGCCGCCCATGAAAAAGCCGACGCCCTTCATGGCGTTCTTGCTGCCGGTGAACCACGCCACCCACTTGAAGAGCTGACCCGAGCCCTGGTTCTTGGCCTGGTCGGCCGTCACCTTGATGGCCGACTTGCTGGCGGTCTTCGTCAGGTCTTTCGCCACACCGCAAATGCCTTGCGCCAGCACCACCCAGGCCACCGACATCGCTGCGCTCCAGCCCGGGTCGAGGAACGAGAGCACGGTGAAGCCGATGATCTGTGTGACCAGTCCCACGGTAAGCATGCGCGTGATGCCGTAGCGCGTGGCCAGCCAGCCGCCAACGAAGTTGGCCACGATGCCTGCGGCTTCGTACAGCAGGAACAAAAATGCCAGCGTGAACGGCGAATAGCCCAGGCCGTAGAAGTGCAGCAGCACCAGCATGCGCAGCGCGCCGTCGGTCAGCGTGAACCCCCAGTAGGCGGCGGTGACGATGGCGTAGTGGCGTTCGGCGGTGTTCATTCAGATGCCGACGGTTTGCATGTGGCAGGCCAGGTCTACCATGCGGCAGGCGTAGCCCATCTCGTTGTCGTACCAGGCGTAGACCTTGAGCAGCGTGCCGTCGGTCACCATGGTGGAGGGCGCGTCGACGATGCTCGAGCGTGTGTCGCGCGCGTAGTCCACGCTGACCAGTGGGCGCGTCTCGTAGCCGAGGATGCCGGCCAGCGGACCCTTTGCAGCAGCCTCGAACAAGGCGTTCACCTCGTCCACCGTGGTCTCGCGCTGCAACTCAAACACGCAGTCGGTCAAAGATGCATTGAGCGCGGGAACACGCACTGCGTGGCCATTGAGCTTGCCCTTGAGTTCGGGGTAGATCAGCGCGATGGCGGTGGCGCTGCCGGTGGTCGTGGGTGCCAGGCTCATGAGGGCGCTGCGGGCGCGGCGCAAGTCTTTGTGCGGCGCGTCCACCACCAGGTTGGTGTTGGTCGGGTTGTGCAGCGTGGTGATCTGCCCGTGGCGAATGCCGATGGCTTCATGCACCACTTTCACCACGGGTGCCAGGCAGTTGGTGGTGCACGAGGCAGCGGTCACGATACGGTCGCGCGCCGGCTCGTACATCGCTTCGTTCACGCCCACCACGATGTTGAGCACACCACCCGTTTTCACGGGTGCGGCCACGACCACGCGCTTGGCGCCACGGTCCAAGTGGCCCTGGATCGTCTCGGGCGTGAGGAACTTGCCGGTGCACTCCAGCACCAGGTCCACCCCGAACTCGCCCCAGGGGATGTCGCCCGGTGCGGCGTGCGAAGAGAACGACAAACGCTGCTGGTCGATGCGGATGGCTTCTTCGCCCTCGGCCTCGATGCCGGCGCGCCATTTGCCCTGCACGCTGTCAAACGCCAGCAGGTGGGCGGTGGCCGCAGCGCCGCCTTTGAGTTCGTTGAGGTGCACCACCTGCAGCCGGTTGCCGGCGCGCGGGTCGTGCGCTTCGCGTTCGGCCGCGCCGAGGGCGGCGCGCAGGGCCAGGCGGCCGATGCGGCCCATGCCGTTGATGCCAACTTTCATGGTTTTCTTTCCCGGTTCGAGGTTTTGTTCATTATTTCAAGAATCGTTGAATCATAGTGGTGGCATGTGACAGCAGCATGACGTCGCTGGGCGGCCGTCCGTGTCATCAAAACTTCACGCGATTGCCTCGTGAGGGTCATGGCCGGTTTTCACACTGCATGTTCATGAACACAGTCCATGCCCCTCACGCGATAACGTCCCAATTTGTTTTCGGTCCAGCGCCAACCCTGCCGGCCGTGCACGGCCTTGAGGTGTCCTGGGCCCGGCACCAAAGCGAAGTGCGCGAAGCTCAGAAGCTCCGGTTCGACGTGTTTGCCACCGAGATGGGAGCCCGCCTGCCCAGGGCCGTGCCCGGCCACGACGTGGACCTGTTCGACGACTTCTGCGAACACCTGCTGGTGCGCGACAAGGCCAGCCGCCAGGTGATCGGCACCTACCGCGTGCTCACGCCGGCCCAGGCCAAACGCGTGGGCAGCACCTACAGCGACACCGAGTTTGACCTCACCCGCCTGCGCGGCGTGCGCGAACGCATGGTGGAGCTGGGCCGCAGCTGCGTGCACCGCGACCACCGACACGGTGGCGTGATCATGGCGCTGTGGGGTGCCTTGGCCGGGTTCATGGTGCACAACCAGCTCGACACCATGATCGGCTGCGCCAGCATCCCCATGCAGCACGAGGGGCCGCACGGCATGGTGGGCGGCGGCCACGCGGCAGCCAGCATCTGGCGCAAGGTGAGAGAGCACCACCTGGCCCCGATCGACTTTCACGTGCGCCCGCGCCTGGCGCTGCCGGTGGGGCGGCTGGACGACACGCTGGACGTGCAGCCACCTGCGCTGATCAAGGGCTACCTGCGCCTGGGCGCCAAGGTGATGGGGCCACCGGCCTGGGACCCGGACTTCAACGCGGCCGACCTGCCCATGCTGATGCGCATCGGCGATCTGCCAGCGCGTTACCGCAAACATTTTCTGGGGGCGTGACATGACACCCCCCGCCGCGCTTCGCGCGACCCCCCAAGGGGCGGCACTGGCGGCCTGGCAAAGCCAGTTCCGCGGTGCCATGGCCGACGTGGACGCCGAGGGCGTCGGCGACGAAGATGGCCCGGGTGAGGGTGGTGAACGAGCCCGTTTTCGGGCCGTTTTCATTTCAGACCTGCACCTGGGCACCGCCGGCTGCCAGGCCCGACCGCTGCTGGACTTCCTGAAGCACCACCCCAGCCACACCCTGTACCTGGTGGGCGACATCATCGACGGCTGGCAATTGCGCCGCAAATGGTACTGGCCGCAGGCGCACAACGACGTGATCCAGAAGCTGCTTCGGCGCTCGCGCAAGGGCTGCCGGGTGGTCTTTGTGCCGGGCAACCACGACGAGTTTGCGCGCCAGTTCGATGGCCACAACTTCGGTGGTATCGAGGTGGCCAACGAAGCGGTGCACACCACCGCCGACGGCCGACGCCTGTGGGTGGTGCACGGCGACTATTTCGATGGCGTGATCCAGTGCGCCAAGTGGCTCGCCTACCTGGGTGACAACGCCTACGAGCTCACCCTCAAGCTCAACCGCCACCTCAACTCGCTGCGCGCACGCATGGGCCTGCCGTACTGGTCGCTCTCGCAGTACCTCAAGCACAAGGTCAAGAGCGCGCTCAACTACGTGACCGACTTCGAGCGCGCGGTGGCCGCCGAAGCCCGCCAGCGGGGTTACCAGGGCGTGGTCTGCGGCCACATCCACCGCCCCGAGATGCGCACCATCGACGGCACCCTGTATTGCAACGACGGCGACTGGGTGGAGAGCCTGTCGGCCCTGGTCGAGCACATGGACGGGCGGCTCGAGCTCATCCACTGGAGCCCACCGAGCGCGGCACAAGGCGGTGTGAAGGGAGACATTGATGAAGATACTGATCGTCACGGACGCGTGGCAACCGCAGACTCACTCGGTCGCCACCACCCTCGCTGAACTGGTTCGCCAGCTGCAGATCAGCGGCCACGAGGTGGTGTTGATCCAGCCCGGGCAGTTCCGCACGCGGCCTTGCCCTGGATTCCCGAGCATCGACCTGGCCTGGTTCCCCGGCGCACGCCTGCGTGAGCTCATGGACGCCGCTGACGCCGATGCCATCCACATCGCCACCGAGGGCCCGCTGGGTTGGGCAGCCCGGCGCCATTGCCTGCGCCGCCGCTGGCCCTTCACCACCGCGTTCCACACCCGCTTCCCCGAGATTCTCAAAGCAGCGTTCGGCCTGCCCGTGGGATGGGGCTACGCCTTGCTGCGCTGGTTTCACCACCCCTCCAGCGGGGTGATGGCCCCCAGCCAGGGTGTGCTCAACCTGTTGCAGGCGCGGGGATTCCGGCATTTGAAGCTGTGGACACACGGCGTGGACACCCGCCTGTTTGCGCTGTCCGACAGCAGCAGGCCCTGTGCGCCACTGGGTCCGCTGGCGCACCCGGTGAGCCTGTATGTGGGGCGCATCGCACGAGAGAAAAACATCGAAGCCTTTCTGGCCCTGGACGTGCCCGGCAGCAAGGTGGTGTGTGGCGTCGGGCCGCTGGCATCCAGCCTGCGGGCGCGTTACCCCAACGTGCACTGGCTCGGTGTGCTGCCCCGGCATGAGCTGGCGCAGGTCTACGCCTGCGCCGATGTGTTCGTGTTCCCGGCCCGTGGCGAGACCTTTGGCCGGACGATGCTGGAGGCCATGGCCAGCGGTGTGCCGGTGGCGGCTTATCCGGTGGACGGCCCGATGCAGGTGCTGGGCGAGAGCCACGCAGGTGCCATGAACGAGGACCTGCGCGAAGCCTGGCACGACGCCCTCAAGGTGCAGCGCCACGACGCACGTGACCGTGCATTGCACTTCGGCTGGGGCCGGGCCAGCGCCTTGTTCCTTTCGCATCTCGTGGTGCTGCCGCGGCACCGCCGGCAGCGGCAGCGATCGGGCCTGTCGGTGCTCGGCCACGACGGCGACACACTCTCGAAACTGTCACACAAACGTCATCCGCTCGTTGAATAATCGTCACAGTGTGCTTGAGGGCGGCCAGGCACACTGCGCCAGCCATCCGGGCGACGCCTCCGACGACAACAACATCAGACATGAGCGTCAACAACTCCAACAGCAAGTTCCCTTTCCTCGATCGCGATCACAGCATCCTGGCCTTCAACGAGCGCGTCATGGACTGGGCGCGCCGCGCCGATGTGCCGTTGCTGGAGCGGCTGCGCTACCTCAGCATCGTCTCGAGCAACCTCGACGAATTCTTCGAGGTCCGTGTCGCCCCCCACCTCACCGCGGCCCAGGCCAATGAGCAGCGCGGCCAGTACACCGCACAGACCTTCGAGAAGCTGTCGGAAGAGGTCCACCAGTTGGTGGCCCAGCAGTACGCCATTTACAACGACGAGTTGCTGCCGCTGCTGGAGAAGAAAGGCATCAAGCTGATCTCGCACGGCGAGCGCAACCCGCGCCAACGGCGTTGGGTCAAGGAGTTTTTTGTCAACGAAGTCCAACCACTGCTGATGCCGGTGGGTCTGGACCCGGCGCACCCATTTCCCCAGGTGGCCAACAAGTCGCTCAACTTCATCGTGCGCCTGGCGGGCAAGGATGCTTTCGGGCGGGAAAACGAGATCGCCATCGTGAAGGTGCCGCGCATCCTGCCGCGCTTCTTCCGCATGCCGCCCATCAAGGGCTCCAAGCAGACGCACTTCGTCTCCATCTCCAGCCTGATCCGCTCGCACCTGGGAGATCTCTTTCCGGGCCGCCAGGTCACCGAGTTCTCGCAGTTCCGCGTCACCCGCCATTCCGATCTGGCGGTGGACGAGGAAGAAGTGAAGAACCTGCGCACCGCCTTGCGCAAGGGTCTGCAACAGCGCCACTACGGTCAGGCCCTGCGGCTGGAAGTGTCGGCCGGTTGCTCGGAGTTTTTGTCCAACTTCCTGCTGGAGCAATTTGCCCTGCCGTTCAAGGCGCTCTACCGCGTGCCCGGGCCGGTGAACCTGGTGCGCCTGAACCAGCTGATCGACAAGGTGGAGGCGCCTGCCTTGCGGTTCGAGGCCTACAACGGGGGCTGGCCGCTGCAGCTCACACCGGGGCAGTCGTACTTCGAACGCCTGCAGCAGGGCGACGTGCTGATCCACCAGCCCTACGAGAGTTTTGACGCCGTGCTGGCCTTCCTGCGCGAAGCGGTGGAAGACCCCGACGTGCTGGCCATCAAGCAGACCATCTACCGCACCGGCGCCAAGTCGGAGTTGATGAACCTGCTGCGCGAAGCCGTGCGCCGTGGCAAGGAAGTGACCGCGGTGGTGGAGCTCAAGGCGCGCTTCGACGAAGAAGCCAACATCAACTACGCCGAGCGGCTGGAGTCGGTGGGGGCCCAGGTGGTCTACGGTGTGGTGGGCTTGAAGACCCACGCCAAGATGCTGCTCGTCACGCGTCGCGAAGCCAGCGGCCTCAAGCGTTACGCGCACCTGTCCACCGGCAACTACAACCCCGGCACCGCCCGGCTCTACACCGACCTGAGCTACCTCACGGCCGACGACGCACTCACCGCCGACATGGAGCAGATCTACCTGCACCTGGCCAGCCAGAACCGCCTGCCCAAGCTCAACAAGGCACTGATTGCCCCGTTTCACCTGCACAAGGCCATGCTCGACAAGCTGGAGGCAGCCGGTGCCGCCGCCAAGGCCGGGCAGGACGCCCGCGTGATCGTGAAGATGAACGCGCTGACCGACGAGCAACTGGCGCGTGCGCTGGCCACGGCCTCGCAGCAGGGCGTGAAGATCGACCTCATCATCCGGGGCGCCTGCATCCTGCCGGCGCAGGTGCCCGGCTTCACCGACAACGTGCGCGTGCGCTCGGTGATCGGGCGCCTGCTCGAGCATTCGCGGGTGTTCTACTTTCGAATCGGCGAGGTGGAGGAGTTGTGGTTGTCGAGCGCCGACTGGATGAACCGCAACATGCTGCGTCGCATTGAACTGGCCTGGCCGGTGACCGATCCTGCGCTGCGCCACCGCATCATTGACGAGTGCCTGTCGGCGTATCTGCACGACACCAAGGACGCCTGGCTGCTGCAGCCCGACGGGCGCTACGTGCCCGCGAGCATGGCCGGCAGTGGCCGCAGCCGTGCGGCCCAGCATTCGGCCCAGGCCAGCCTCATGGCGCGATACGGGACGCGGGGCTGAACGCCATGGAAGGCCGGACCATGGACCTGATCCTGTGGCGGCACGCCGAGGCCCACGAGCATCCCGATGTGCTCACGGGTGCGCCGGGAGATGCGAAGGATCTTTTGCGCCGCCTCACGCCGCGTGGCGAGAAGCAGGCTGCGCGCATGGCCGCGTGGCTGGACCGCCAATTGCCCGAAGGCGCACGCATCTGGAGCAGCCCGGCAGCGCGCTGCGAGCAGACCGCGCTGGCGCTGGGGCGCAAGTTCAAGCTGCGCGAGGAACTTTTGCCCGAAGGCGACCCACTGGCCCTGCTGGAGCTGGTGCAGTGGCCCAGGGGCAAGTCGCCAGTGGTGGTGGTGGGCCATCAGCCCACACTGGGCCGGGTGATTGCCCGCCTGCTCAACCTGGCCGAGGACGATTGCGCGGTGAAGAAGGGTGCCCTGTGGTGGCTGCGGCACCGCGAGCGCGCCAGCGGCAACCAGACCGTCGTGGTGACGGTTCAAACCCCTGAGTTGATCTGAGCAAACCCGGGGCTGCGCCCCGGGCAGGGATCATGCGGCTGAGGGCTTTTTGGCTGGCGCTGCGGCTTTTTTCGCTGCGGGTTTGACGACCTCTTTTTTGGCGGCCGGTTGAGGCGCCGCCTTGGTGACGGGCTTGACCGCGGACTTCGCCGGCGCTTTGGCAGCCGCCTTCACCACGGTCTTGGCCACGGGCTTGGCAACCGGTTTCGCCACAGCCTTTTTGGTGGCTTCGGGCTTCTTGTCGGCGCCGGTGGGCCGGCCGGTCTTGAGGGTGGGCACGGCGGACAGGGCGGCCTTGTAGGCAGCGTCGTTCAAGCCCTGCAATGCCATGAGTCCAGCGCGCAGCAGCTCGCTTTTCTTCACGCTGGTGCCCAGAGCAATGGCGCGGGACTTCAGTGTTTCGATGCCGGCAAATTCCGCCTTGGGGATGGTGAAGCTGTCGCGCACGAGCTTGGGCTTCTTGTTGCTCTGACTGGCCATGGATGCACTCCGTAGAAATGTAAAAAGGAGCGCAGTATAAACCGTATAAACCGTTTATACGGTTGTGACAGTAGCGTGACAGATGCGTGACGCCGCGCCTTGCGAGCGCTGCCGGTCAGCGGATGTCGGCCGTGAACTTCCACGCTGATTTCTGCCAGGCCACCACCTCTTCACCCAGCAGCCATGCCGATTGCGGGTAGCGCTTGGCCCAGCCCGGGTTGGTCGCCAGCTTGAAGACGCGCGGCTTGTAGCTCAGCTTGACCGATTCGTGCTCAGGCATCTGGCGCGCGTGGCACAGCAGCACGGCCAGCCGCAGTGCCATGAGCTGCTTGGCGAAGAGTTCGTCCTGCAGGGCTTCTTCGAGCTTGCGCAGCTTGCCGCGCTGGCCCAGCACCAGCTGGCTCATCCGGTGCAGCTCGGGCAAGGAGAAGCCGCGCGCGTCCACGTTGTCCAGGATGTAGGCGCCGTGGTGGTGCGAACGTTCGTGTGAAATGTGGGTGCCGATCTCGTGCAGCCGCGCTGCCCAGGCCAGCTTCTGCGAGTAGCGCTCGTTCTGGGCGTCGAGTGCGGCAATCTGGGAGAAGAGGGCGGTGCTCACCGTGCTGACCCGCTTGCCCTGGCCTTCATCGGCCGAGAAGCGGTGGGTCAACCAGCTCACGGTGCGTTCGCGCACGTCACCGCCGTCGGTGTCGCGGTCGATCAGGTCGTACAGCGCACCGTGGCGCAGCGCGCCCTGGGCCGGCAGCATCTGCTCGATGCCGAACAGGTCGAAGATGGCGCGCAGCACGCTCACGCCGCCGCCGATCACCGGGCGGCGGTCGTCCTTGAGGCCTTCCAGCCGCATCTGGTCGGCGCCGCCGGACTTGATCATGCGGTCCAGCAGCCAGTCGAGGCCGGACCGGGTGACCACGCCGGAGGCCCAGCCGTTGGCCGCCAGCATGTCGGCCACTGCACTCACCGTGCCCGAGGAGCCGTAGGCCACGGTCCAGTCGGCCGGCGGAAACTTGTCCAGTGCATCCTCGATCACCGCCTTGGCGGCCACTTCGGCCGTCTTGAAGGCGGCGGCGGTGAACTGGCCGCGCGGGAAATAGCGGGTCGACCAGGCCACGCTGCCCAGGCGGTAGGACTCCATGGTTCGCGCCGAATACCCCTGGCCCAGGATCATTTCGGTGGAGCGTCCGCCGATGTCGACCACCAGGCGTTTTTCGTCGGAATGCGGCAGCAGGCGCGAGACGCCCTGGTAAATCAGGCGCGCTTCCTCGTAGCCGGACACCACGTCGATCGGAAAACCCAGGATGGCCTGAGCCTGGCGCACGAAATCGTCTCGGTTCCTGGCCTCGCGCAGGGTCTGGGTGGCCACGGCACGCACCTGCTGGCGCTTGAAACCGTGCAGCCGCTCGGCAAAACGGGCCAGGCATTCCCAGCCGCGCTCCATGGCGGCCTGGCTGAGGTTCTTTTCCTCGTCCAGCCCGTTGCCCTGACGCACCGTTTCCTTGAGGTATTCGATGCGCTCGATGTGGCCCGAGTGGTAGCGGCCAATTTCCAGCCGAAAGCTGTTGGAGCCGAGGTCGATGGCGGCGAGGAGGGTACCGTTTTGCATGCGGGAGGGAGCGGCGAGCGAGCGAGGCTGCTGGGAGAACGTGGGAAGGCGGGGCGAGCCCGGATTGTGACGCATGCCCGGGACGGTATCTGTTCGCCAGCGTGCCGATCCTCTGCCCTGCACTCTGTGACAACCGGGCGATGTCACGAGCTTGTCACATTGCCTGCCTAGAGTCGGTCCTGTTCCTCTTCCCAACCGCAAGGAGTCTCCCAATGATCAACAAACGCATTTTCCTCCAGGCCGTAGCAGCCGCCGCCATGGCCACCGCCGGCATGGGCTCGGCGATTGCCGCCGACATCACCGGCGCTGGCGCTACCTTTCCCTTCCCGATCTACGCCAAGTGGGCTGAAGCCTACAAGGCACAGACCGGCACCGGCCTGAACTACCAGTCGATCGGCTCCTCGGGCGGCATTCGCCAGATCCGCGCCAAGACGGTGGCCTTCGGTGCCACCGACGCGCCTGTTTCCGGTGCCGACCTCGACAAGGACGGCATGGTCCAGTTCCCGGCCATCATTGGCGGCACGGTGCCCGTGATCAACCTCGACGGCTTCAAGCCGGGCGAACTGCGCGTGACCGGCCCCGTGCTGGCCGAGCTGTTCCTGGGCACCATCAGCAAGTGGAACGATCCCAAGCTGGCCGCTCTGAACCCTGGCAAGACCCTGCCTGACCAGAACGTGACCGTGATCCACCGCGCAGACGGCTCCGGCACGACCTTCAACTTCACCGACTATCTGAGCTCCGTGAGCAAGCCATGGGCCGACACCGTGGGCAAAGGTGCTGCCGTCAAGTGGCCAGCGGCGTCGTCGGTCGGCGGCACGGGCAACGAAGGCGTGGCCGCCAATGTGAACCGCGTCAAAGGTGGTGTGGGTTACGTCGAGTACGCCTACGTCAAAAAGAACAACATGAACTTCCTTCAGCTGCAGAACGCCGACGGCAAGTACGTGAGCCCGGACGACAAG
>JBBQKZ010000019.1:0-40478 GCA_038327405.1 Burkholderiales bacterium
TTCGGAAAGCTGCGCGTGAGCACGTTGTAATCCGCGACCGTCTTGATGTACTTGTTGCGCGCCACGGTGATGCGGTTTTCGGTTCCTTCGAGCTGCACGCGCAGGTCGCTGAAGCCCTGGTTGGCCTTGAGGTTGGGGTACTGCTCCACCACGACCATCAGGCGGCTGAGCGCGCTGCCCAGTTCACCTTGCGCGGCCTGGAACTGTTGCATGGCGGCGGGGTCGTTCAGCGTCTCGGGCGTCACCTGGATGCTGGTGGCCTTGGACCGCGCTTCAATCACACGCGTGAGCGTCTCCTGCTCGAAGTTGGCCTCACCCTTGACGGTGGCCACGATGTTGGGGATCAGGTCGGCGCGGCGCTGGTACTGGTTGAGCACCTCCGACCAGGCCGACTGCGTTTGTTCGTCGAGCCGCTGGAAGTCGTTGTAGCCGCAGCCCGTGAGGCTGAAAGACAGCAACAGGGCCGCAACCCAGGTGGAAACGGAACGCAAAGACGTGTGCATGAAGCCTCCCATGGCCAGTTGGCCGTTGATGCAGGAGCTCTCCCCGAGCCCCGAATCTGCGGGACTATACCCCCGGGCCATGGCAGCGGACGGTGCGCGCGGCCACACAGATGAGACGCTGCCGTCAGAATACGGCGCATGCGCAAACCGAAACTACCACCAGGCTCTGCAGACGACACCGAAGCCGCGTTCTACGACGCTTTGCAGCACGCCGACATCGAGCGGCTCATGGCTTGTTGGGCCGACGAAGACGACATCGTGTGCGTGCACCCGGGCGGCCCCCGGCTGGTCGGCCATGCGGCGGTTCGCTCGGCTTTCGAGGCCATGTTTTCCAACGGGAGTGTGCAAGCCTTTCCGGAGAAGGTGCGCCGCCTGGACGCCGGCGCGTGCAGCGTGCACAGCGTGGTCGAGCGGGTGGCAGTGATGACCGATGACGGCTTGCAACACGCCTGGGTGGTGGCCACCAACGTGTACGCCAAAACCGCACAGGGCTGGCGCATGGTGGCGCACCATGCAAGCCCGGGCATGCGCACCGAACCGCCAGAAGTCCTCACCGCCAGACCCGTCCTGCATTGAGCACAGACACCTTTGCATACGCCGCGCCCTGGTGGCTGCCGGGTGGCAACGCACAGACCTTGTGGGCAGCGCTCGCGAGTCGCCGGCATTTCGGCCCTGCGCCTGTTTGGCTGCGCGAGCGCTGGATCACGCCCGATGGCGATTTCATCGACGTCGATCAGGCGCAGCACATTGCCGCGCCCAGTGCACCTTTGCTGGTCCTGTTCCACGGCCTTGAAGGCTCCTCGTCCAGCCAATACGCCGTGGCCTTTGCCGACTTCGCAGCGGCCAACGGGCTGGCTTTTGCCGTGCCCCACTTCCGGGGCTGCTCGGGTGAACTCAACCTTGCGCCGCGCGCTTACCACTCGGGCGACTTCGAAGAGATCGACTGGATCCTCAAACGCTTTGCAACCGAACATCCTGGGCGGCGCTTGCTGGCGGCCGGTGTGTCCCTCGGCGGCAATGCACTCATGCGGTGGGCCGCCGAGATGGGCGAGACCGCCAGCCAGCACGTGCGGGCGGTGGCGTCCATCTGCTCGCCGCTGGACCTGGCCGCGGGGGGACATGCCATTGGGCAAGGCTTCAACCGGTTGGTCTACACCCGCATGTTTCTGGCCAGCATGGTGCCCAAGGCCTTGAAGAAGCTGGAGCAGCACCCCGGGCTCTTCGAACGTGAGGCCCTGCTCGCCGCACGCAATCTCTTTGAATTCGACAACCTGTTCACCGCACCACTGCACGGTTTTCGCGACACGCCCGACTACTGGTCGCGAGCCTCGGCAAAACCCGTGCTGCACCAGATACGCGTGCCCGCACTGGCACTCAACGCCCGCAACGATCCCTTTGTGCCGGCAGCCTCCCTGCCGACTCTGCAACAGGTCGGTCGCCACGTGAGTCTGTGGCAACCGGAACAGGGCGGCCATGTGGGGTTTCCTGTCTCGCACGGAGTGACGGGTTTGCCGGGTCACGTGCGCGCCATGCCCGAAGCCGTGGGACACTGGCTGCTCGCCCACCTCTGATCGAACGCGCATGGACGACATCGTCAAGGCCGCCATGGCCAAATGGCCCAACGTACCCGACTGCTACGGCTGGCTCGGACTGGATGCCCGCGGCAACTGGTACATGCGCGACGACCGCGTGCAGGCTGCGGGTCCGTTCCCCCGGAGCAAGGGCTCGCTGCTCCAGCATGAAAAGCTCATCGATTTCATTCAACGCAACTACGCGGCCGATGAGCAAGGGCAGTGGTTCTTTCAGAACGGACCGCAACGTGTCTACGTGGAGCTCGAAGCGACTCCCTGGATCTGGCGTCTGCAACCTGACGGGCGTGTGCTCAGCCACACCGGCTTGCCCGTGAAGGTACTGGACAGCCTGCTGGACGAGGCCGGCAGGTTGTACCTGACGACCGATCTTGGCCTAGGGCTGGTGCACAGCGCCGACATGGCGCTGGCCGCCGACCATGTGGAGGCGGGCGTCTGGACCCCTGCAAGCGTGTCGGCCGCAGCATTGCAGAGCCAGGGACGCTGCGTGCGCAGCCCCCTGGCCGCAAGCGCAAAAAAGCCGGCTTGAAGCCGGCTTTTTTACGCAGCGGAACGGGCTTACTTCACCGCGTCAAGCATGTACTGCACCGCCACCTTGATGTCGGCGTCCGATGCGGCCGAGCCGCCTTTGGGTGGCATCGCGCCCTTGCCTTTGATCACGCTGGCCGTGAGTCCATCCAGACCCAACGCCAGCCGGGGCGCCCAGGCGGCCTTGTCGGCAAACTTGGGTGCGCCGGCGACGCCGGCCACGTGGCAGACCGCACAAGCCTGTTTGTAAAGCGCTTCACCGGACGCTGCGGCCACTGTGGCTGCAGCAGCCGGGGCGGCTGCGGCCGGTGCAGCGGCCACCACGGCAGCGGGCGCTGCTGCAACTGGCGCAGCGGTTGCGGCTTCGGGCGCCGCAGCTGCCGGAGCAGCCGCTTCAGGCACGGGGAATTTGCCGCCAGCGGCATTGGCCAGGTGCACCACGGCACGACCGATTTCCTCATCACGGTAAGCGCCACCGCCCTGAGCGCCCATGGCACCCTTGCCCTTGAGGGCGGAAGTGAGCAGAGCGTCGTAGCCCGTGGCAATGCGCGGCGCCCAGGCAGCCACGTCACCAAACTTGGGCGCACCGGCCACACCGGCGGCGTGGCAAGCCACGCACTGGGCTGCATACACCGCTTCGCCCGAAGCCAGCGGGCGGTTCGCATCGCGCAGTTCCACCGACCCAACGCGCTGGATGCGTTGCGCAACAGCCAGCTCGGGGTCGCCCGTGCCCATGGCGGGCTTGTTGCCCGAGGTCACGGCATAGACGAGGCCGATGATGATGAAGATGGGAGCGACAAAGGCGAAGAACGACGTCCACAGCAACTGCGAAGGTGTCTTGATCGGGCCGGTGTGGTGTTCGTGCGCGTTGTCGCTCATGGTGTCCTCGAGGGGTGGCAAAGCAGGTCAGCGGAGTGGCGGAGCTCGGCCCGTAAAGATGGGTTCTGAACAGCCCTCGATTATAGCCAACGCCCTGTGCAAGGACCTTCCGAAAAGCCCCTCACTGATAGAATCAGAGACGTTGCGGCTGTAGCTCAGTGGATAGAGTATTGGCCTCCGAAGCCAAGGGTCGTGGGTTCGATCCCCGCCAGCCGCACCAGAATCAAGCACTTGAACGGGCTGGCCCGTTCTCGCGCTGTGTCCCATCCGTCGCAAGGGTTGTCTGCCTTTTTTGCTCCGCGCCAGGAGGCCTGAGACCATTGAGGGTGTCCGGTCTTCCGCAAGCCGGGCACGCCACACCCATGAACCAGGCCAGTTTCGAATTCGACGCGCCGCGTCCGCTGCAACCCGCTGCCACCGGGAATGCGCCCGAAGCCCGGGCGCCCAGCTTGCACCACATGGCCCTGCGGCTGGAGCAGGACCCCGACTACCGCGTCCTGCGCCGCCTGGTGCCCATCACCGACCACGGGCCTGCGCCCGCATCTGGCGAGGTGAGCTGGGTGCTGGTGCTCGACACCGAAACCACGGGCCTGTCGCACCTGACCGACAAGATCATCGAACTGGCCATGTTGCTGGTAAGGGTGGACGCGTCCAGCGGGTTGCCATTCGGGCTGGTGGAGGTCTTTGAGGGATTCGAAGACCCCGGCATGCCGATTCCGGCCGTCGCAAAGGAGGTGACGGGCATCAGCGACGAGATGGTGCAGGGCCAGCGGCTGGATGATCGGGCCGTTGAAGCCTTCGTGGCCCGCGCCGACCTGATCGTGGCACACAACGCCGGTTTTGACCGACCCTTTGTGGAGGCGCGCTTTCCCGGCTTTGCCGGCAAGGCCTGGGCCTGTTCGTTCGCCGACATCGACTGGAAAGCGGCCGGTGCCGGCTCGTCCAAACTGAGCGCGCTGGCGCAGGACCACGGCTGGTTTTATGACGCGCACCGGGCGCAGGTCGATTGCCACGCCTTGCTGCAAGTGTTGTCGAGGCCGGTCCCCAAAAGCACGACCACGGGTCTGGCGCAGCTGATCGCCGCCGCCAACCGCCCGAGCTTCAAACTGCGCGCGACCGGGTCACCGTTCGAGTCCAAGGACCTTCTCAAGGCCCGGGGCTACCGCTGGGACGCTGAGGCCAAGGTCTGGTTTTGCACGCTGGCCGATCCGCAGCGTCTTGAGGACGAACTGGCCTGGCTGAAGGCCGAGGTCTACGGCCGGCGCAGCGCGCGGGTCGACATCGAGGCTTTGGACAGCCTGGTGCGCTATTCGGCCCGGTCGGGCCTGCTCACGCAGCAGTCGCTGTAACGGCGGCGGCTTACGCCGCCGAACCCGCCAGCTGGAAGATGGCCACCGCATCCACCAGTTGCTGCGCCTGGGTTTTCAGGCTCGACGCTGCGGCGGCACTCTCTTCGACCAGGGCGGCGTTCTGCTGGGTGGCCTGGTCCATTTGCGTGACGGCGTTGCCCACCTGCGCCACACCATCACTCTGCTCGGTCGACGCAGCGCTGATCTCGCCCATGATGTCGGTGACCTGGCGGATGGAGCCCACGATCTCGGCCATGCGCTGGCCAGCCTCGTCAACCTGCACCGTGCCCTGTTCGACGCGCTCCACGCTGTCGTCGATCAGGCGCTTGATTTCCCTGGCTGCTTCCGCGCTGCGCTGAGCGAGGTTGCGCACCTCGCCGGCCACCACCGCGAAGCCGCGCCCCTGTTCGCCGGCGCGAGCGGCTTCCACCGCAGCGTTCAACGCCAGGATGTTGGTCTGGAACGAGATGCTGTCGATCACGCCGATGATGTCGGCGATCTTCTTGCTGCTGTCGTTGATGCCCTTCATCGTCAGCACCACCTGCCCCACCGCATCTCCGCCCCTGGTGGCGAACTGGCTGGCGCCCTGGGCCAGCTGGTTGGCCTGGCGGGCGTTGTCCGCGTTCTGCCGAACGGTGGAGCTCAGTTCTTCCATGGACGCAGCGGTTTCCTGCAGGGCCGAGGCCTGTTGTTCGGTGCGCTGGCTCAGGTCCTGGTTGCCTTGCGCGATTTGCGCGCTGGCGGTGGCCACACTTTCGGAGTTCTCGCGCACCACGCGCACCACCGCCGAGAGCTTGCCCTGCATTGACTGCATGGCTTGCAGCAGCTGTGCAATTTCGTCCTTGCCACGCACGTCCACCTGCGCGGTGAGGTCGCCCTCGGCCACCTGGCGCGCCAGCACCACGGCGCGGTCGATGGGCCGCGTGATGCTGCGGCTGAACAGCACACCGCCGGTGACGCCCACGACGCACACCAGGCCCATGAGCGCAAGGCTGATGGTGGTGGCGCGGGCGGCGCTGGCTTCTGCCGCGCCGGCCAGCGCGGCGCTGTCGTCCGCGAGTTTCTTCACCGCAGCGTCCAGCAGTCGGGCGGGTTCGCGGTCCATGCCGCTGACGGCCTTGTCACCCACGGCGTGGTCAAAACCAGCCGCCTTGAAAGTCTCGAAGGCGGCACGGTAGTTCTGCCCCATGGTGAGGTGGGCGGCGGCGAACTGTTTCACCAGGTCTTGGGCTTCACCGGCCGGCAGTTGCTGCGACAGTTGCTTCGATGCGTCCGCCATCTCCCCTTCGATCTTGTTGAAGGCTTTCCAGTAGCGGTCGAGCTGCGCCGGGTCCTTGCCGCGCAGCAAGGTGTTTTTCCACTCCTGCACCTGGGTCTTGAACTGGCTGAGCAGCTGGCTGGCCGCTGCTGCGTTTTGGTGGCTGGCGTGCACGTCGGTCTCGAAAGTCTTGATCGACTGGTTGAGGCTGGCAATGCCGAACAGCGCGGCCGCAATGACCAGGGCAAGCGAGGCGGCAAACGCCAGCGGGAGTTTGAGTGAGAGTTTCATGGCGGTGTGTCCTTGCCTGGGCCGGCTGTGGCGCAGGGGGCTTGAAAACGGGTGGCGGTATGGCCTACCCGCTCATATCGGCCGCCGCCGCAAGCCGCTGAAATGTGAAAAGCGCCGGAAAAACAGCCCATTTGCCCGGGTGCGTCGGGCACGCACGGTCCACTCACCCGATCCGTGTGCCCGCCAGCGCCGTGCGCCCGATGCGCCGCACCCGGAAGTACAGCCACAGCGCGATGCCCATGTTGAGCAGGTTGAAGGCGATGCCGTTCAAAAAGGCCGCGTCGTAGCTGCCGGTCAGGTCGAACACCCAGCCCGACATCCAGCCGCCCAGCGCCATGCCCACCAGCGTGGCCATGATCACCGCGCCCACCCGCGCGCCGGCCTCTTTGGGCGCGAAGTATTCGCGCACGATGATGGCGTAAGACGGCACGATGCCGCCCTGGAACAGCCCGAACAGCGCGGAAACCAGGTAGAGCGATACCAGGCCGTCAAACGGGATGAACAGCAGCAGCGCGACGCACTGCAGGCCGGAGCCCAGCAGCAGTGTGCGGATGCCACCGATGCGGTCGCAGATCCAGCCCGAGACGAGCCGGCTGGCGATGCCGCAGAACAGCATGAGCGAGAGCATCTCGGCACCGCGCGCCGCGCCAAAGCCCAGGTCGGTGCAGTACGCCACGATGTGGACCTGCGGCATCGACATGGCCACGCAGCAGGCCACACCAGCCACGCACAGCAGCGCCATCGCGTGGTTGGGGTGCAAGCCGAAGGGGCGGCTGGTGTCGGGCGCCACCTCGCCTTCGCTCACCGGCGCGGTCACCACCAGCGGCGGGCGCTGGCGCATCAGGTTGGCCAGCAGAAAGATGCCGGTGCCGCACACCACACCCAGGATCACGTAGGTCTGGCGCCAGCCGATGGTTTCGATGCCCCACTGCACCAGCGGCGGCCACACGGTGCCGGCCACGTAGTTGCCGCTCGCGGCGATGGCCACTGCAATGCCTCGGCGTTTGTTCCACCACAGCGCGGTGTCGGCCAGCAGCGGTGCAAAGGTGGACGAGCTGCCCAGCATGCCCAGCAGCAGCCCGTGCGCGAGACCAAAGGTCCAGATGCTGCCCGAGTTGGCTGCCCAGATGAAACCGCCCGCCACCGCCACCGCGCCCACGCGCAGCACCGGCGTGATGCCGTGGCGATCAGCGAGCTTGCCGGTGAAGATGCCGCCGATGCCCAGGCACACCATCATCAGTGTGTAGGGCAGGGACGCATCGGCCCGGCCCACGCCGAATTCGGCCTGCACCGCCGGCAGCACCACCGCCACCACGTACATGCCGCTGTTGCCCAGCGTCACCAGCGCCAGCGTGGTGAGCAAGCGGCGCACGGCCACGCGCGAGTCGATCAGGCTGGGGTCGGCGGGGCTGTGCGGCATAGCGGCAGATGCTACGCCGCGCGGTGGCGCGCGTTTGTCGCATGCGTGCGATCCGGCGCCGGGCCGCCCCAAGCCGGATCAGCCCCCGCGGGGGGCAGCGACCCGCGCAGCGGTGGAGCGTGGGGGCGCCGTGTTTTCAGTCGAACAGGTCCGGCTCGCTGCGCACCAGGTCGTTCCAGATGGTCTGGAAGTGCAGCCAGCCGATGTATTCGCTGCCCACGTGTTCGCGGCTGTAGCGTGCGCGTTCGGCGGGCACCAGGCGCGGTGTGGCGCCGGTGGCCATCACGGCCAGCTGCTGCTGGCAGCAGCGCTCCAGCGCAATGAACCAGAACGCCGCAGCCTCGATGCTGTGGCGGCTCGCGGTGAACAGGCCGTGGTTCTGGTGAATCGCGGCCTTCACGCCCTTGAACCAGTCGGCCACCTTCAGGCCGGCCTTCACCTCCACCGCCACCTGACCAGCTTCGTCGCCAATGACCACATGGTCTTCGAAGAACGCGGCCGCGTCCTGCGAGATCGGCAGCAGCGGCTGGCCCAGAGATGCGAACGCCGTGCCATACACCGTGTGCGCGTGGCACATCGCAATGATGTCGGGATGCGCCTCGTGCACCGCCGCGTGCAGCACAAAGCCAGCGCGGTTGACCGCGTGGCGGCCTTCCACCACCTGGCCCTGGTGGTCCACCAGAATCAGGTTGGACACCTTCACCTGCGCAAAGTGCACGGCCATTGGATTGGTCCAGTAGAGGTGCGGGTGCTCGGGATCGCGGATGGTCAGGTGGCCGGCGAAGCCGTAGTCGAAGCGCTGGCGCGCAAACGCGCGGCAGGCGCCGGCCAGGCGTTCTTTGAGGTACTGGCGCTCCTGCGCCACGTTGTCGAAGGTGGGGATGCCGGGGTAGATCAGGCCGGGCTGGTCGGGCTGGTAGATCGAGACCTTGGGGTCGGTCAGCGGGTCGTGGCGGTATTCCTTTTGGCCCAACATGGACAGCTTTTCAAGCACGGCGGACATGACGTCTCCTCGGGTGGTGATGAGCCGTGATGGTCAGCCCAACAGCGCGCATTGACAAACGATGAATGCTCATGGAAACATGAGCCAGTTTCATCTGAAGAAGAATTGCATGAGGAATCTTCCACCGCTGGCCCGGCTGCGCACCTTCGAGGCCGCCGCGCGCCTGCAGAGTTTTGCGCTCGCAGCCCAAGAGCTGCACCTCACCGCCTCGGCCATCAGCCACCAGATCCGCGACCTGGAGCGGCACTTCGGCCGCGCACTGTTCGAACGTCGCCACCGTCAGGTGCAGACCACGTTGGAGGGCCGGCGCCTCTTCGAGAGCCTGGGCCGTTTGTTCGATGCGCTGGAAGCCACCTGCGCCGAGGTGCAGCTGCCCACGCAAGACGAGGTGCTGGCCGTGCACTGCGCGCCCAGCCTGGCGCTCAAGTGGCTGGGCCCGAACCTGCCTTCGTTCGTGGCGCAGCATCCCGCCATCAACATCCGCCTGACCACCGGCGCCGACCCGGTGGACCTGGGTGTGGTGCGCGACATCGATGTGGCGCTCTCGTACGGCGCGGCGCGCCACAAGCCGGGGTTGGACGTGGTCTCGCTCGGCGACGAACGCATCGCGCCCTTGATGTCACCCGGCCTGCTGGTGGCCAGGGAGCCTGCATCCCGCGCCATCCAGCGCCTGACGCTCATCGATTCACAACTCAGCCCGGTCGGCTGGGCCGAGTGGTTTCAGCTCAACGGCCTGACGCTGCCCCAGCGTCCACGCCCCTCGTTCGACCGCGCTGCCATGGCCATTGCAGCCGCAGCCGACGGCCTGGGTGTTGCGCTGGAGAGCACACGCCTGGCAGCACGTGAGATCGAGCGGGGTGAGCTGGTGGTGCTGGGTGAGCGCAGCCTGCAGAAGATCGTGCGGCCCGTGCATTTCCTGAGCGTGCGCACCACCGACCGGGCGCGTGCGCCGGTGATGGCGTTTGTGGATTGGGTGCGGGCGCAGACGGCGTGAGCCCTGCGCGGCTTCAGGCCACCAGCCGCAGCGCAGCAGCTGCCTGCGGGCGCAGCGCACCAAACAGGTTCTTCGGGTCCGCCAGTTCGGGGATCAGCGAGACCGTGGTGCCCATGCCCTGCGCGATGGCCAGGCTGTGCATGAAGCGCAGCGCCGAGTAGTCCTCGAGCGCGAAGCCCACCGAGTCGAACACGGTGATCTGTTCGGCATGTGTGCGGCCCGGGGCACGGCCGGCCAGCACGTCGTGCAGCTCGGTCACCGCAAAGTCGGCCGGCATTTGCTGGATGTCGCCTTCTACCCGCGTTTGCGGCGTGTACTCCACGAAAACACTGGCGCGTTGCAGCACCTCGGCGTGCAGCTCGGTCTTGCCGGGGCAGTCGCCGCCCACGCCGTTGATGTGCATGCCGGGCTCGAGCATCCCGGCCGTGACGATGGTGGCGTTGGTCTTGTCGGCGGTGATGGTGGTCACGATGTCGGCGCCGCGCACGGCTTCAGCCGTGCTCTCGCACACCACGATCTCCAGGCCGCTGCCGGCCAGATTGGCCACCAGCTTGGCGGTGGCGGTGCGGTCCACGTCGAACACGCGCAGCGTGGTGATGCCCACCAGGTGCTGGAAGGCCAGCGCCTGGAATTCGCTCTGTGCGCCGTTGCCGATGAGCGCCATCACGCGGCTGTCGGGCCGGGCCAGTGTTTTGGCGGCCAGGGCCGAGGTGGCGGCGGTGCGCAGCGCGGTGGTGAGCGTGAGTTCGGACAGCAGCAGCGGCGTGCCGGTGGCCACGTCGGCGAGCACACCGAAAGCCATCACGGTGGACAGGCCGAGCTGGGTGTTCTTGGGGTGGCCGTTGACGTACTTGAAGCTGTAGAGCGTGTCGTCGGCGATCGGCATGAGCTCGATGACGCCGTTGGTACTGTGGTTGGCCACGCGGGCCGATTTGTCGAAATCGGCCCAGCGCGCGAAGTCTTCAGCAATCGCATCGCGCATGCCGCGCAGGGTCTGCGGGATGCCGTGGTGCTGAATCAACTCGGCGGCGGCGGGCGCGCTCAGAAAGAGGGTTTGTGCGGGGTTCATGGTGTTGCTCGAAGTCATGAGCAGCAGTGTCTCGCGGGCCGGTGGTAATGTGAATCGGCAAAAACTTGTCATATGCAAAGTAAATGCAGCAAAACGGCAGCCATGAATGCCAGAATGGTCAACATGGACGACATTGACCAAGCCCTGATTGCGCAACTGCGGCAAAACGCCCGCGCCACCGTGGCCGAGCTGGCGCACCGCCTCAAGGTGTCGCGCGGCACGGTGACCAACCGCATCCGCAAGCTCGAAGACCAGCAGCTGATCGTGGGCTACACGGTGCGCCTGCGACCCGAAGCCGAGCCCGAACGCATCCGCGCCTGGATGGCGGTGCTGGTGGACGGCAACCAGACGCGCGCAGTGATCACGAGCCTGCTGGGCGAGCCCGGCGTGGCCGCGCTTCACGACACCAACGGCCGCTGGGACCTGCTGGCCGAACTCAGTGCGGGCTCCATGACCGAGCTCTCGCAGGTGCTGGAGCGCATCCGGCTGATCAAGGGCATCCAAAGCACCGAGACCAGCATCCACCTGGCCACGTACCGTTGAGTTGTCTCGGCTGAGTGTTCAGCGCTGCAGGGCCAGGCGCGCCGCTGCCAGGTCCCAGCCAGCCCAACCACAGCTTTTGAAGAACACAGGCCCGCTGTGCCGCTGCGCGGCCGGGTTGCGCACCACGTCGGCCAAGGTGGGCAGGGTGGTCACGTCGATGCCGGCTTGCAGCAGGTCACCCGCCTCGTGGTCGGCGTCGCGCGTGTCCACCACCAGCAGGCCTTCGGTGGCGAGCCAGCGGCAGACCTCGGGCGCCCACTCCACCATGCGCGGTGTGAATGCACCCACGGCGGCCACGAAGGCGTCGCTGCGCGGATGGGCGCGCAACGCGATGTCTTGTGCCGAGGTGCAGCTCACCACCAGCTGGCAGTCGGCCAGCGCGGCGTCGGCATCAATCACACGCCGGGCGCGCATGCCCAGGCGGTGCGCGTGCTGCACCAGCGCGTCGGCGCTCGCCGCGCTGCGCGAAGCCACCCACACCTCCTGAACGCCCAGGCCCTGGTGAAACGCTTCGAGGTGCGAGCGGCCTTGTACGCCCGCGCCCACAATCAGCAAGGGCCCGTTGGTGCGAGGCGCGAGCAGCTTTGCTGCCAGCAGCGACACCGCCGCCGTGCGCCGCGCGGTCACGGTCGGACCGTCGAGCAGGGCGGTGCGCTGGCCGGTGACCGCGTCGAACACCACAATGTCGCCCTGGATCGCGGGCAGGCCGCGCGTGGCGTTGTCGGGGATGAAGGTGATGAGCTTGGTGATGGCTACGCGCGCGTCGGCTGCGGGCATCACAAAGTAGCTGCCGCCGCCGGCCAGCGCCTGCACGGTGCGCGCGGGCACCACCACGCCGGGGTCGCGCAGCAGGGTGTGTATCTCGTTCGCCAGGGCCGCGTAGGGCAGGGCGTCGGCGGTCTGGGTGGGTGTGAGCAGCAAGGTCATGCCGCCATCATCCACTTTCGGGCACCATGGAAGACGGTCGCCCCGACCGGCAAGGTGGATCCATCGAATGTCCTCAACAAGGCCTGAGCCTCCCCCGGGTGGATTGCGTCGGTTGCCTGCCGGTATCTGGGTGCTCGGCTTCGTCAGCCTGCTGATGGATGTGTCCTCCGAAATGATCCACAGCCTGTTGCCGCTGTTCATGGTCGGCGTGCTGGGCAGCAGCGTCTTCATGGTGGGGCTGGTGGAAGGCCTGGCCGAATCGGTGGCACTCATCACCAAGGTGTTCTCCGGCGTGCTCAGCGACTACCTGGGGCGGCGCAAGTGGCTCGCGGTGGCAGGTTACGGTCTGGGGGCACTGAGCAAGCCGTTGTTTGCCCTCGCACCGTCGATGGGTCTCGTGCTCACCGCCCGGTTGGTCGACCGCGTGGGCAAGGGCATCCGGGGCGCGCCGCGCGATGCGCTGGTGGCCGATCTCGCACCCCCCGGCATCCGTGGTGCGGCGTTCGGACTGCGGCAATCGCTGGACACCGTGGGCGCCTTTGCCGGCCCGCTGCTGGCCGTGGCGCTCATGCTGTTGTGGGCCAACGATTTCCGGGCGGTTTTCTGGGTGGCGGTGGTGCCCGCTGCGCTGGCCGTGTTGCTGCTGGTCGTGGGCGTGAAGGAGCCGCCGCGCGAACCAGGCGCGAAAAAGGTCAATCCGATCCAGCGCGAGAATCTCCGCCGTCTGGGCCCGGCCTACTGGTGGGTGGTGGGCGTGGGCGCGGTGTTCACGCTGGCCCGTTTCAGCGAGGCCTTTCTGGTGCTCAACGCGCAACGCAGCGGCATCGCGCTGGCCTTGGTGCCTCTGGTCATGGTGGCCATGAATGCGGTCTATGCCTTGTCGGCTTACCCCTTCGGCTGGCTGTCCGACCGGGTGAGCCACCGCCTTCTGCTGGCCTGGGGGCTCGTGGTGTTGATCGCGGCCAACCTGGTGCTGGCCAGCAGCAGTCACTGGGCGGTGGTGATGGTGGGCGTGGCACTGTGGGGTGTGCACATGGGCATGACGCAAGGCCTGCTGGCCACCATGGTGGCCGACGTGGCCCCGCCCGACCTGCGCGGCACCGCGTTCGGATTTTTCAACCTGGTGAGTGGTGTGGCGATGTTGCTGGCCAGTGTGGTGGCGGGCCTGGTCTGGGACCGCTGGGGTCCAGAGTTCACCTTCTGGGCGAGTGCGGTCTTCTGCGCCGTGGCACTGCTCGCGTTGATGCGCTCTTCGCGCACCGGCGCCTGATCAGATCCGGATCACGACATTGCCCACGGCGCTGCCAGCCTCCACCGCTTCGTGCGCGGCGGCGATGTCGTCCAGCGCAAACGTCTGCGCCACGGTGTGGCGCAGCTTGCCTGCCCGCAACAGGCCGTCCAGTTGCGCGGTGGCGCGGGCGCGGTCTTGCGGTGTCAGTTCGTAGACGATGAAAAACGTCAGCCGCAGGGAGTTGAACAGCAGCGTGCGGAAGTCCACCGTCACCTCGCCGGGCTGGTTGGAGCCGTAGCACACCAGATGGCCGTGCGGCCTGAGGATGCGGTGCGGCAGCAGCGCGGCGGTGCTCGAGAAATCCATGTCGATCACCACGTCCACACCCTGTCCGTTCGTGAGCTCGGCCACGCGGTCCGCCACCGCTTCGGCCTTGTAGTCGATCACGTGCGCCGCGCCGGCCTCGCGCGCGTGCTGCTGCCGCGCGGGCGAGCCGGCCGTGCCGATCACGTGTGCGCCCTGCAGCACCGCGAGCTGGGTCACGAAGTGCCCCACTGCGTTGCCCGCGCCGGTGACCAGCACCGTTGTGCCCTGGAGGGGGCCTGCCAGGTGCACGGCCTGCAGCGCAGTGAGCGCGGGAATGCCGAAGCAGGCGGCTTCGTCAAAGCCGATCCCCTCGGGCAGCGGCACGGCTTGTGCGGCCGGCAGCGCCACCTGTTCGCAGGCGGTGCCCAGGGGCCGTTGCCACTGTGCGTTCCACAGCCAGACGCGCTGGCCGATGCGCTCGGGCGGCACGCCTTCGCCCACCGCATCGATGACGCCGGCGCCGTCGCTGTGCGGCACGATGAGTTCGGCGTTCAGAGGGCGCTTCAGGCGCGATTTCACGTCAGAGGGGTTGACGCCCGAGGTGTGCACCCGCACCCGCACCTCGCCCGCAGCGGGCAACGGCGTGGGCAGCTCGCCCACTTCCAGAACATCTCGGGCCAGGCCATTGCGGCGGTACCACGCGGCTTTCATGTGGGGGGTCTCCTGTGGTGCGGACATCGATCGGGTGGCCATTGTCGTCGGCGTTTTCCGCCGGGCCTGACGCGCAGGTTCAGGGCGGGGGCGGTCGGCAGACCCGGCTGGCCAGCCGTTCGATGGCATCGAAGAGTTCTTCGCAAGTGTTGGGCTTGGGGATCAGGTCGGCGATGCCGGCCGCGGGCGCCAGGCGCCGCAGCTCTTCGGCAATGAAGCCCGAGGTGATGGCCACCGGGCGCCCGGGGTGCAGGGCCCGCAGCTCGCGCGCGAGTTCCAGCCCCGACATGCCAGGCATGGCGAAGTCGGTGATGGCCAGGTCGTAGTCCACCTTGCCTTCGCGCACATCGCTCAGCGCCTGGCGCGGATGGCGGTACACGCAGGCCTGGAAGCCACCGCGCTGCAGCATGCGCCCGATGAGGTGGTTGATCATTTCGTCGTCGTCCACATACAGGATGCGTGTGCCGGCCAGCCCCGCTGCAACCTGCGGGCGGGCGCTGCATTGCGGCTCGTCGGGTGGCTCGGCCTCGGCCGCCAGCTGCCCGGCCGCGCGGAAATACAGCGAGAAGGTGGAGCCCCGGCCGGACGCGCTGTCCACCTGGATGGCCGCCTGGTGGTCCCGCAGGATGCCGTGCACCACCGCCAGACCCAGGCCGGTGCCTTCCCCCGGAGGCTTGGTGGTGAAGAAGGGCTCGAACAGCCGTTCCAGCGTCTGCGCATCCATGCCCGCGCCGTTGTCGCTCACCGACAGGCACACGTTCACCTCGGGCCAGTCGGTGGGCGCATCGGGCCCGGCGCCCGCCACCCGGGGCTGGGGCGGAGGGCCGTGGTGGGTTTTCAGTTCGATGTGCAGCTTGCCGCTGGCCAGGTCGGGCATGGCCTGCCAGGCGTTGGTGCACAGGTTGAGCAGCACCTGCTGCATCTGGGTCGGGTCGGCCAGCACCGGCGGGGTCTGCGGGTCGCACAGCACCTGAAGCTCCAGCGTGCGGGGCAGGGTGGCGCGCAGCAGCCGCACCGACTCGTCCACCACCGAGCTCAACGCGATCACGCGCCGCTCCAGCACCTGGCGCCGGCTGAACGACAGGATGCGCTGCACCAGATCGCGTGCCCGGCCACCCGCTTTCAGGATTTCCTGCAGGCTGATGGCCGCTGGGTCGCTGGCCTGCACGTCTTCCAGCGCCAGCCGGGCATTGCCCAGGATGGCGGCCATGATGTTGTTGAAGTCGTGCGCCACACCACCGGCCAGCGTGCCCAGCGCTTCGAGCTTCTGCGACTCGCGCAGCTGCATCTCGAGCGCCAGCCGCTGGTCTTCGGCGGCGCGGCGCTCGGTCAGGTCGAAGTCCACACAGAAACATTCGGTGCCGCGATCGGGGTGTTCCATGAACACCTCGTTGCAATGCACCTCCACCGGCGAGCCGTCCTTGCGCTGCAACCACTGCACGCCCGAGAGCACCGGGGTGCGGGTCTGGACCATGTGCTGCACCGTGGCCCGGAACGCCGCGTGCATGTGGGGCGGCACCACCAGGTCGAGCATGCTGCGCCCCAGCGCTTCCTGGGCGGTGAAGCCGTAGAGGCGCTCCGAGCCCGCGTTCCAGTACGTCACGACCAGGTCGGTCCCGTAGCCTTGCACCGCCAGGCCGGGCACGTGGTCGAAAATCTGACGGTGGCGCACGTCGCCGGCGCTCTCCAGCGCACGCGCGCGGATGCTGTCGGTCACGTCCATGATGAAGGCGGTGCACAGCACGCTGCCGTCGTCCTGCTCCAGCGGTTTGGCGGTGCCGCGCAACCACTTGGAGCGGCCCAGCGTGTCCTTGATGCGCCACTCGTGCCACCAGATCCGGCGCTGGCGCACCGCCCGCATGAACGATTCGCGCAGTTCGATCTGATCCACCCGGTTGCCGGTGGCCCACAGCAGGGACTCATCCGCCATGGCGGCCTCGGCCGTCACCCCCCAGATGTCCATGGCGTAGCGGCTGATGTAGAGCAACTCCGCCCGCTCGTCCACATGCACCCGGTAGCGCAGCAAGGCGCCCGGCACCAGTTCGGTCAACTCGTCGAGCTGGCGGTGTTCTTCGGCAGCGGTGGTTGGGTTCGTCAACAACGGCGGTCTCCAGCGTCGATCACCTGGGCGGTCTTGTTTTGTAAAGGAAATCGGGGGCGCGTGCCTGTTGGTCGGGGTCCTTTCGGGAGCTATCGGCAGCGGATGTGTATTTCTTGACAGCCGCTGCCCCTGCCCGCCGGGCGGTTTGAAACCGCTTTGTCACACAAGGGCGCTTTACTGGAGCCTGCTGGCGCAGCCCCTGCCGCTGCGCCCGGTCCATCCAGCGAGCGCGCCATGCCCCCTGTCCAACCCGTGCCCACCACCATCGATCTGGTTTATTTCAACGCCGGTGGCGGCCACCGCGCCTCGGCACTCGCGCTGCAGTCGGCGCTGGAGCGGCACCACCGCAACTGGCGGGTGCGCCTGGTCAACCTGTTCGAGGTGCTGGATCCGCAGGACCGCTTTCGCAAGATGACCGGCAGCGCGCCCGAAGACTGGTACAACCAGCGCCTGGCCCGGGGCTGGACCATCGGCATGGCGCAGGAGCTCAAGATCCTGCAGGGGCTCATCCGGCTCGGCCACACCGCGCTCATGAAACCCTTGCAGCAACACTGGCTGCGCACCGAACCCGACCTCGTGGTCTCGTTGGTACCCAACTTCAACCGGGTCATGTTCGAGAGCCTGGCCTGCACCTTGCCGGGCGTGCCCTACGCCACCGTGCTCACCGATCTGGCCGACATCCCGCCGCACTTCTGGATTGAACGCGACCAGCCCCAGCACTTCATCTGTGGCAGCGCACGGGCGGTGGCGCAGGCCCGCGCCCTGGGCCACGCCGCCGAGCGTGTGCACGCCACCAGCGGCATGATCATCCGGCCCGAGTTCTATGCGGCGCCCTCGCTGGACCGCGCCAGCGAGATGCGCCGCCTGGGCCTGGACCCTCATTGCCCCACCGCGCTGGTGCTGTTCGGGGGCCACGGCTCCAAGGCCATGCTGGGCATTGCCAAACGCCTGGGGCCAACCACGCAGCTGATTCTGGTGTGTGGCCACAACAAGCGATTGGCTGCGCAGCTGCGGGCTTTGCCGGCTGGTGCGCCCCGGCTGGTGGTCGGCTTCGCGTCCGACATCCCGCGCTACATGCAGCTGGCCGACTTCTTCATCGGCAAACCCGGCCCGGGCAGCCTCAGCGAGGCGGTGCAGCAAGGCCTGCCGGTGATCGTGGTTGACAACGCCTGGACCATGCCGCAGGAGCGGTACAACGCCCAATGGGTCATCGAGCACCGGCTGGGCATCGTGCACCGCAGTTTCAGGACCATCGACCGGGCTGCGGCCGAGCTGCTCGAGCGCCTGGACGAATTCCGCGCCAGCGTGCGCCGTGTGAACAACCGCGCGCTGTTCGAGATCCCGGACATCCTGGACGGCATGGTGTCCGGGGCGCGGGTTGCTCCAACAGCGCAGTCGGTGTTTCAGGCGCTGAATCTGTCGGAAAAATTGACATCGCCACAGCGTGGCTCGATGTAAGCGCATGTAAGTGCTTGTTTTTCCAAGGACACGTCGGGTTGGCGCGGTTGCTGCTTGCTCTGGGGCACCGTACCGGTCAAGCCCCCCCGATTCATGAGGATCACGATGTTCAAATCCTTCCAGTTTTTCGCCCTTTGTGCGGCCAGTGTTTTGTTGACTGCTGGCGCTGCCCACGCCGCCCCTGTGGTGTACACCAAGAGCGTTCAAGGCATTTTGGCGAGCAAGTCGGCTGAAACGGCGTTCATCGCCAGCCTTGGTGGCGGTCATGTAACCGAGACCTTTGAGACTTTTGCAGCCGGCACGCAAGGCAACCCCCTGATCTCCACCCTGGTGGGCGGCTTCTACATGGACTTGGCAGGTTCAGGTGGCCTGTGCACCGGCAAGCTGGGCGGATGCGCGGCGGGTGTGGCCGTCCTGGACGCAAGCAACTCGCCCTTCACAGGTCGTTTCGATACCACCGACACAGTTGTCAGCAAAAATTGGCTGGACAGTTTCGATGCCCAGAAATTCACCTACAAACCGCTGGCTGGCGTGAATTCGGTTGGCTTTTTCATCACCGACCCCAACGATGCAGGTGGTCGTTTCGACATCAAGACAAGCGACGGCGTCAACACCTTTTCTTTCAACAACATCTTCGGCGGTGGGTTGAGCAGCGGCCAGGTCTTTTATCTGACCTTCACCTCGACCTCCGCCATTTCGGACATCACCATCTTTTCCAATAGCAAAAACGATGGCTTCGGCATCGACGACGTGACGGTGGGCAAAGTGCCCGAGCCAGGCACCATCGCCTTGCTGGGTCTGGGCCTGCTGGCAGCGGGCGCCATCCGCCGCCGCCGCGCCGCCTGAGCGCTTCCACGCTTCCCATCCGAAAAGCCCTGGCAGAGCCATCTGCCAGGGCTTTTTGTTGGCGACCGATGCGAGGCCTTCAGGCCAGCGGCAGCCGCACCTCGAATGCAGACCCTTCTTGCAGGTTCGGGCGCACGGTGATCGAGCCGCCGTGGGCTTCCGTGATCTGGCGGCAGATCGCCAGCCCGAGGCCCGAGCCTTCGAATTCGCGCCGCAGGTTCAGGCGGGCGAAGGGCTGGAACAGCTGGTCCATGCCCTCTGCGCTGATGCCGATGCCGTTGTCTTCCACGGTGATGGTGGCCATGCCCTTGAAGCTGTGCGCCGTGATTTCGATGCGCGGCGCGCGACCTTGCGGCATGAACTTGAGCGCGTTGGACACCAGGTTCTGGAACAACAGGGACAGCAGGCTCGCCTGGCCTTGGACCACCGGTAATGGGCCGATGTGCAACTGGGCGCTGCTGGCTGCGAGCTGCGCCGCCAGGGCTTCGCAGAGTTCGGCCATGAGCGGCTCCAGCGCCACCGGCGTGCGGTGCTCTGTTTCGCCGCGCTGCAGGCGCGCATAGCGCACCACGTCGTCGAGCAGTGTGCGCATGCGCTCGCCGGCGCTGCGCACCAACTGCAGGTAGTGACGCGCATCCTCGGGCAGACTGGCGCCGTGATCATCCTCCACCAGCCCGACAAACTGCACTACCGTGTTCAGCGGTTCGCGCAGGTCGTGCGAGCTGATGCGCACAAACTGCAGCAGCCCTTCGTTGGCCAGCTTCAGCGCTTCGGCGGTTTCCTGCAACTGGGCATGGCTGCAGCGCAGCTCCGACAGCGCGTCGGCCAGGTTGAGGCGGTCGGTGGCGGCCACTTTTTTCAGGGCGTCGTTGGCCTGCTTGAGCCGCAGTTGGGTGCGCACGCGGGCCTGCACGATGGCGGGTCGGATGGGCTTGGCGATGAAATCGGCGGCGCCTTTTTCGAGGCCGGTCTGCTCGAACTGGGCCTCGGCCTGGCTGGTGACGAAGATCACCGGGATGTCGCTCAGCTTGGGATCGCGCTTGATGGATTCGAGCACCTCGAAGCCCGACATGCCGGGCATCTGGGCGTCGAGCAGCACCAGGTCGGGCGGTGCCTCGGCCATCAAGCGCAGGGCATCGAGGCCGTGCGTGGCAAAGCGCAGCCTGCCCAGCGGCCGGATCACGCGGGCGAGGGTCTGGACCATGCCGGGATCGTCATCCACGATCAGGATGTCGGGCATGGGCGCCACCCCGCCCTGGTGCGGCGCGGTGGCGTTCGGGGCTTCGGTCGCCTGGCTTGCGGGTGTCATGGCTGGGGTGTCTCGGACAGGGCCGCTGCGGTGTGGGAGGCTGTCTCCCCGCTCAAGGCCGCGTGGGCGCCTGCAAAGTCGAGATCGTCCATCAGGTGGCTCACGTGCTCGAAGAGTGTGACGCCAAAACGCCCTTGCAGCGAGTGGGTGCGCGATGACCACCAGGTCAGCGCATCCAGATCCTGGCGCTGCAGCAGATCCAGCAAGTGCAGCAGGTCGGCCTCGCTCGCCCCGGTCTCGGCCTGCGGGCCCGGAGACCGTTGCGCAGCCGCCTGCAGCACCGGGCTGCTGTGGCGCTGCAGCTCGGACAGGGCGTTCCCGAGCGCCTGCCAGGGAGCGTCCAGCATTGTCTCGGGCGCCGGCTGCAACAGCCCTGTCTCCACGGCCTGGGCGAGTTGCATCAATTCGGTGATGCCCAGCGTGCCGGCGATACCGCGCAGTTTGTGCAGGCGTGTGGCCAGGGCGTTTCGTGCCTGTGGGTCGTCGGGCAGTGCGCCCTGGTTCCGGGCCAGGTCGCCAAACTCGTTCAGCAAACGCTGCAGCGATGTCAGGAACAGATCCAGATCACCCCCGAGGCGTTGCGCTGCCTGTGCGGTGTCCACGCCCGGAATGGGCGGCCAGGCCTTTGGCGTGCCTGCGCTCGCAGGCGCCGAGGCCGGTTCGTCGCGCCGCTCGAGCTGGCTGGCGGCCGCGTGGATGCAGTCGTACACGGTGCGCACCAGTCGCTCGGGGTCGAGCGGTTTGGTGAGGAAGGCGTTCATGCCGGCGGCAAACGCCAGCTGGCGCTCTTCGGCCAGCGCACCGGCGGTCAGCGCAATGATGGGCAGCTCCGTCAGCCCGAGTTCGCTGCGCACGAGCCGGGTGGCCTCCAGACCATCCATCACCGGCATCTGCAGGTCCATCAGCACCGCGTCGAACGCGTGTGGCGTGGCGCGCACCGCCTCGAGGGCTTCGCGGCCGGTGCGCGCCAGGCACACGCGTGCGCCCTCGCGCTGCAGCAGGCCGGCGGCCACCTCCAGGTTGATCTCGCTGTCGTCCACCAGCAGCAGGCTGAGATGGCGCAGGGCCTGGCCTTGAGCGGCTGCGTGGGCCTGTCCCTCGTGTCTCAGATCGGTCAGCGCCTTCAAGTTGGCGGCCGAAGGCCGGCGCAGCACCAGCTCGAACCAGAACTCGCTGCCCTCGCCCGGGGCACTGTTCACGCCGACCTGTCCGCCCATCATGTTGGCGAGCTTGCGCACGATGGACAGGCCCAGCCCGGTGCCGCTGAAGCGGCGTGTGGAGGATGTGTCCGCCTGGGTGAACGGAGTGAACAGGCGGGCCTGGGTCTCGCTGTCGATGCCGCTGCCGGTGTCGCGCACCACGCCGCGCAAGCGGACCTGTTGCGGGTCCTCCGTGTCCGACGCCGGCACCCAGCCCAGCGACACCGCCACGCTGCCGGCCTGGGTGAACTTGCAGGCGTTGCCGATGAGGTTGGTGAAGATCTGCCGCACGCGCTGGGCGTCGCCCACCAACACGGGTGGTACCTCGCGGTCAACGTTGATGGTGTATTGGATACCGAGTGCATCGGTCTGGGCGCGGAACAACTCCTCCATCTCACCCATCATGTCCTGCGGGCTGAAGGGCTGGATGTCCAGATCCAGTCCACCCGCCTCGATCTTGGCCAGATCCAGTACGTCGTTGACCAGGCCCAGCAGCGAGCGGCTGGCCACTTGCGATTTGGACAACAGTTGCGCCTGGTACGCAGTCAGTGGTGTGTCGCCCAGCAAGTGGGTCATGCCGATCATGGCGTTGAGCGGCGTGCGGATTTCGTGGCTCATGTTGGCCAGGAACTCGCCCTTGATGCGCGAGGCCTCCTGCGCTTCTTCCTTGGCCTGCACCAGGCTGGTGATGTCGATGCGGAATCCCACGGTGTGGCCATCGGGCATTCGTCGCTCGATGATGCGCAGGGTGCGTCCATCACTGCGTTTCTGTATCAGTTCAGAGGTGCCCGAGAGGTGTTTGGCCATCCGCTCGGCGACCCATTCGTTCACACGCCCGACAGACCCTGCGTAGGTGCCCAGTTGGGCGCCGGCGAGGATGATGGACTCGAAGGTGGCGCCCGGCACCATCAGATGCGCCACTTCCGGGTAGATCTGACGGTATTTTTCGTTGCAGAAGACCAGTCGATCTTCCGGGTCGTACAGCACGAAGGCTTCGTCCACCGCGTCAATGGCGCCGCGCAGCAAGGCCTCGCTGTGGGCCGTGATTTCCTGGGCCCGCTTGCTGGCCGAGATGTCCTGATGTGTGCCGTACATCCATTCGGGCTGGCCATCGGCCGTCCAGGTGCGCACCTGCCCGCGGTCGAGCACCCAGACCCAATGGCCGTCCCGGTGGCGCATGCGTGCCTCGCATTCGTACAGTTCGGCTTCGCCCTTGAAGTGCGCCTCCAGCCGCTGACCTGAAAGCGCGAGATCGTCCGGGTGTGCGAACTGCATCCACGTTTCAATGGTGGTGGGCTCCAGCTCTGCGAGCCGAAGGCCGATGATGCTGGCCCACCGTTCGTTGAAGCGGGTTTCCCCGGTCTGCACGTTCCACTCCCAGGTGCCCGAATCGGTGCCGCGAAGGATGTTGTCGAGCCGTTCCCGCTCTTGTGCCAGCGCTGCGGTGCGGTCCTTGACTTCCTGCTCCAGCCCTTCCTTGAGTTCCACCACCTTGCGCTGTGCCGCTCGCTCCTCAGTGATGTCGCGCGCGATGACCGAGGCACCCAGCGGCGCTCCGTTTTCGTCGTCCAGCCGGGACAGCGTCATGGCCACCAGGACAGCCTGGCCATCCCGGGTCTGCCGCCACAGTTCCATCGGCGGCGCGTCATCCGATGGGAGCAGGGCCTGGAGCGCTTCGCGTTCAGCGCTGGGTTGCCCGGCCGGCACGATCAGCGTGTCCAGCCCGTGCCCGACCGCTTGTTCACGCGTGTGGCCGAAAAGCCGTTGCGCACCACGGTTCCACGAGGTCACCACGCCGTCGCTGTCCAGACCCACGATCGCGTCGGGTGACTGGTCGACGATCGAGGCCAGTTGCATGCGACCCTCGCGCGCCTGCAGTTTGCGTTGCACGCCCACCCAGTAGAGGTAGAGCATCAATGCGCCCAACGCACCGGCACCCAGCAGCGGCGGCACCCCGCTGGCCGCTTTGCCCAGGGCGGCGGCCTTGAATTCACTATCCGGCCGCGTGGCGGTGTAGTTCAGGACCCCGATGGGCGAGTCGGGGTTGCCCGTGACGCGGGCCTGAGCCGCCATGACCAGCCCTTGCGGTCCCACCCACCAGCTGATGCGGTCACCGCCAGAAGTGTCAGGCGGCTCTGCCCGCTCGTAACTGTCTTCCCAGACATGTCGCTCGCCGCGATCGAAGCCGAAGGTCAGCGCGGCATCGGGATGGGCGACGAAATCGCCCTGGGCATGGGTCGCGAAAATCTGGGGTCGGGGACCGCTGCCGGGCGGCAGGACACCCAGTCGCCCCGTCAGGTCGACGTTGATGACGATCACGCCAAACACGCTGCCCTGCGCATCGTAGACCGGTGTGGCATAGCGGACGGTCGGGCGGTGCGGCACAACAACCTGGTCGTTTTCGCGGTTCAGCGTCACATCCGACACGAAGACGTTGCCCTCGCCCAGGCGCAGTGTCTCGCGCATGAACACCGTGTCTGCCCTGCGCTGCAGCTGCTCGCGCGGGACGACCACCACGCGATCATTCAGGCGCTCCACCCGCAAGATTTCCCGACCCGCATCGGCCGCGCCGACGAAACGCACCTGGTAGGCCTCGGGCGTGGCCTCCAGGTAGGCAGAAAAAATCTGCTGCATGCGGCGCTGCCAATGGGCCGTGGTGGACGATTCCTGAACATCCACACCGCCTTGCTGCAGCGCGCGAATCATGCCTGCGACCGGCGGTGTGTTCGCCAGAAACAGCAGGCTGCGCCGCCGCTCCGCGTACTTGCCCTCGGCGGTGCGGGCCAGCGAGTCCACGGCACCTTGCAGCGCCAGTGCCGCTTGCCGGTGTTGGGTCCCGAGCTCGTTGAAATAGTCGAAGGTGGTCAGGAACGCCAGCGCTATGGCAAAGCCCAGACCTGCGCGCAGGGCCAGCGTGCTGCGCAGGAAGGCCGCCGGATGTGCTGGCTGGCCTTGCGGAAAGCTCAACGTCCCCGGGCGTTCGTTGTACTCGCGTTGGAGGGGGCGGCGTTCCAGCAGCCAGACCAGACCCAGAGCCAGCAGGCTGCTCATGACCGCGCCTGCGAGCACGGTCATGGCCGGTGATCCGGCCGTGGTCGCCGCACTCAGGGTCGGCAGCGGGTGCGCTTGCATGACCCATTCGCGGCCCTGCACGCTCAGCTGGCGAACCACCACGAGGTCGCTGGACAACGTGTCCTGGGACGCAAAAAAGGGCGTCTGTTCCGTGCTGTCGGTGAGTGAGAAGGCCAGGCTGTACTGCTGGGGTTTCAGATCGGCCAGCACCTCGTCGACCACCAGGGGCGCGTAGGTCCACCCCAGCGTGTTGGCCTCCTGGAGCGCCGGCGGCGGGTTCGCCCGGAGATCCCGGTAGACCGGCAGCAGAAACAGGAACCCGCGGCGCGCCAGGCCGCTGGCCTGCACCAGGGTGGTGGGCGAGGTCAATTGGGCTGTGCCTTCGCGCGCTGCCGCCAGCGCGGCGGCACGGCGGCTGGGCTCCGAGGCGATGTCCAGCCCTGTGGCACCCTGGTTGGTCTCTGCCGGGTAGATGTACTGGATGACGAACCGGTCGTCCGTGTGCGGCGCGAGCTCGCGGATGCTGAAGTCTGCGGGGCCTTCCTCGCGCGCGCGACTCAGGAAGCTGGCCTCGTCGGCGCGCGCCACGCGGCGGATGAAGCCGAAACCACGTGCGCCGGGGAATTCCTTCGCGGAGTCGCGGCTGTCCAGATAGGCCTTGAACTGGTCACGAGTGACCATCCCGCCCCCGCTGGCGGCGATCGCACCGCGGGCACCTCGCAGGCCGTATTCGTACAGCCGGAAACGCTCCTGGATGGCCTGGCTCAGCGTGTCGGCCGCCGCGTTGGTGTGCTCCAGCAGCCGTTGCTGGTTGTCTTGTTGGGCCTGCCAGCCTGCCAGCGCGCTGAGCAGCATCCCGACGCACCACAGGGCAAGGGCCCAGCGTCGGCGGGTCGACCCGAGGTTCATGGTGCGTGGACCAGATCGATCAACCGGGCCGCAGCCCCCTTGTCCAGCGGTTTTCTCAGGAAGTCGCGCACGCAGGCATGACTGGCTGCGCGGGCACGGTCCGCCGGGTCGGAGGAGGAGGAAAGCATCACCACCACGGCGTGGCCGCGCTGCGCCGGGGGCAGCGCTTCGAACGCCTCCAGGAAACCAAAGCCGTCCATCACCGGCATGTTGATGTCGAGCAGGATCAGGTCAATGCCGTGATCGGGCGTCGCGGCGAGCATCTGCAGCGCTTCCTGGGCGCGCTCGAAAGCCTGGACCTCGAAATCCACCCCGCTGCGCTGCAAGGCAATGCGGGTGAACAGCAGATCGTTCTCGTTGTCGTCAACCATCAGCACGCGGCAACTCATCAAGGCTCCATCAAGCACATTGTGTTTTCAACCCTGATTCGCTGGTGCGCCCGGTCTGCCCAGGGTCTGTTGCGTGCCATCCGGGGGATCGACGCAACATGAGCATGCAAACAACGCAGCGGGAACGATTGGAACCCAGCCAACCAGAGCTGTCACCCCCTGAAGTGCGGCGCCACAACACGGGTTTCTCTGGATATCGGCACACCCGGCGACTTTCTTGACCTGAATCAAGTCGTCGCGGGGCCAGACCCTGCGGGCCGGGCGCTTCAGGCCGGCCCGGGCGGCAAGGCCGCAGCGGCCCGCAGCGCTTCGGTTTCGGTGCGGTAGAGGTGCAGGCGTGGGCCCTCTTGCAGGTAACCGGCGCGCCGCAGCACGTTCTCCACCGGCAGCTTGATGCCCACCAGGTGCAGTTCGATGCGCCGGTCGTCGAGTTGCTCACGCAGGCGACCGAAGGCCTCGGCGCCGGTGGCATCGATCCAGTTGATCGGGTGCGCGATCCACATCACGTGGCGCGTGTCGGGGTGGGCGGCGATGTGCTCGGCGATGGCGCGCTCGAACCCGTTGGCGGTGGCAAAGTCGAGCGCGGCGTCCATGCGCAGCGCATACAGGTCGTGCGCCAGCGGCGGCAGCAGCCACAGGTGGCGGTCGCGCAGGCTGCCGTCGGGGTGCAGGCCCACTTCAATGATGCGCGGGTGCAGCCGCAGGTAGAGGAAATGGCTCAAGGCCATGAGCACGCCGGCCAGCACGCCCCAGTAGAGCCGGGGAGCTGCGAGCAGCGTGATGGCGAAGGTGATGCCCGCAATGCCCGCTTCGACCCGGGAGAGAGACCACAGGCGAAGGAACGCGCGGGGTTTGATCAGGCCGAGGATGGCCACGAGCACGATGGCCGCCAGCACCGCCATGGGCACATGGTGCAGCAGCGGCGTGAGCACCAGCAAGGCGGCCAGCACCACCACCACCGAGAACACCGTGGCCCATCCGGTGCGCGCGCCCGCGTAGAGGTTGAGCGCGGAGCGCGAAAACGACGAGCTGGTGGGAAACGCGCCGCAGAACCCCGAGGCCAGTTTGGCCAGGCCCTGGCCGATGAGGTCCTGGTCCTGGTCCCAGCGCTGGCCGCGTTGCCCGGTGTCGACCTTGGCGCTGGATGCGGTCTCCAGAAAGCTCACCAACGTGATCACGAGTGTGGGCAGCACCAGCTGGCCGAGCACGCTCCATCCCGGCCAGCCGGGAACATAAGGCATGGGCAGGCCTTGCGGCAGCGTGCCGATCACCGCGCCGCCAGCCGCTTCAAAGCCCACAGCGGCGCTGATGCCGGCGCTGGCCACCACCACCGCCAGCACGGTGGGAAATCCCGGGCGCCAGCGGCGCGCGAGCATGAGCGCGGCCAGGCTGCCCAGCCCGAAGGCCAGCGACGGCAGGTGCACCTGCGCCGGCCAGGCCAGGCTGTCCCAGGCGCCCAGGCCCAGCAAGGCCGGCAACTGCGAGGCGATGATGAGCACCGCCGCCGCCTGGGTGAAGGCCATGAGCACGGGCGAGTTCACCAGGTTGAGCAGCCAGCCGAAACGGGCAAACCCCAGCACGATCTGCAGCAGCCCGCTGAGCAGCGCCAGCCAGACGGCCAGCGCGATCCACTGCGCGCTGCCCGGCTCTGCCAGTCCGGTGAGCGAGGCGCTGATGAGCAGGCAGGTGAGCGCGGTGGGCCCGACCGACAGGCGCACCGAGGCACTGAACAAGACGGCGATGAGCGCTGGCAGCAGCGATGCGTAGATGCCCGTGACCAGCGGCATGCCCGCGAGAGCGGCATAGGCCACACCCTGCGGCACCACCATCAGGCCCACAGTGAGGCCCGCCATGGCTTCGCCTCGCAACAGGGCTGCGTCGGGGCGCGGCCAGTTCAGGAAAGGCAGCAGGCGTTTCAGGCGGGGCATGCCCGATCCTACTTGGACGAACCCCGTGGCAGCGCCTCTGGCGCACAGTTTGAAGCACCTTCTCAGGCCGTCGGTGCTGTGATGCACGCGTCCTGCGTTGGCGATTCAGTCAGGTCATCAAGGCGCCGGTGTACTCACCGCGCGCGGGGTAGTTTTTGGCCAGTGCGAAGTCCAGGGCCGCGAGCAGCTCGTCGAAATGGGGCCGTGCAAACGGCATGGTTTGAACAGCGCCGTAGTACAGCGTTGCATCGGGTCTGACGATAAAGACACCCGGCTCCGAGAACAGGGCGGGCTCTTCAATGCCGATGGATGTGGCGCCGCGCGAAGCGCTGATGTAGAGACCCCAAGCGCGCGCGACCTCCAGCGACAGGCTGTGGCCCATGCGAAGTTCGGGCGCGTTCAGCTTGTCTGCCATGGCCTTCGCGCGTTCTTCGGTGTCGCTGGAAAGCGCAATGACCTTCACGCCGCGCTGGGTGAATTCGGGCAGGAGTCGGCCCAGCTCCAGCAAGTATTTGTGGCAGATGGGGCAGTGCAGTCCCCGGTAGAAGACCACCAGGGAGAACGGGTCGGCGGCATCTGTGGCGAGGTTGAATGGCCCATGCGCCAGCGTGGGGACGGACAAGGCGGGGACGGGTTGGCGAGGTATCAGCATGGTGTGTCCTGTTCTGGTGAAGGCAAGGTTGCCGGTTGGGAAAGTCAAGGATCAGGGGGCTCAGCTGGCGCCGCCGAGCCGTGCGTTCTGTGGAAACAGGACCGTGCGGGCGTCTTCGTCCATCTCGGCCTTGAAGCTGAAGCGCGTTTTCAGCGCTTCGGCGCGTTGGGCCGCCGGGCGCGCATTGATCTCGTCGAGCAGCCGTTTGACGTGTGGCAGCTTTTCCCAGGCGTCGGCGCCCAGCACGAACGGAATCACGCGCGCCCAGCCCCATACAGCCATGTCGACGAAGGTGTACTCGCTGCCCAGCATGTAGGCCTGCTTCCCGAGGTGGTCGTTGACGATGGTCCAGTGGCGCCAGGCCTCGAAGTCGTAGCGGTTGACCGCATAGGCCTTGGGCTCGGGCGCAAAGTGCTTGAAATGCACCGCCTGCCCACAGTACGGGCCGATGCCGGAGGCCACGAACATCAGCCAAGAATACATCTCGGCCCGCGCTGCGGGGGTGTCCTGCGGCACAAAACGACCGGTCTTCTCCGCCAGGTACAGCAGCATGGCGTTGCTGTCGAACACCCGGGTCTCGCCATCGAGCATGGCCGGGGTCTTGGCGTTGGGGTTGATCGCCTTGAAGGCTTCGCTGTGCTGCTCGCCCTTGCGCGTGTCCACCGGCACCAACTCATAGGGCAGGCCGGTCTCCTCCAGATAGAGCGCGATCTTCAGCGGGTTGGGTGAGGGGTGGAAATGGAACTGGATCATGGAGCACCTTTCGATAGTGGCGGGAACGGGGATGGATTCAGGGGAAGGCCAGCCAGGTGCCCAAGGGCACAAAGGCCAGGCCGGTGACATGGCCCACGATGACCATGGAGGCCACCTTGCCGGGCTCCACGCGGAAGCGGTCGGCCAGCACCGCGCCGGTCATGCCCACGCGTGCATCGCCAATCTGCGCCACGTCCAACCGCGCGCCCACCGACAACAGCATCATGGGCAGCGTGATTCCAGCGATCTGGGCAAACATGGGCAGGGCGTTCCGGACGAGGACACACCATTGTTTGTGATGTCGTGCAACAATTTGCCCACTTTCGTTAGCCTTTCGTACAAAAATGACGCAACCCCGCCTGGATCGCCTCTCCGCCTTGCTGGAAGGTCTGGCGCCGCGTGTGTGGCCGTCGGACGAGGGTCGGGAGTTGTCGCTGCACATCGTTCGTGCGGCATCTCCCGACGCTGAGCATGCGCAGATCGAAGCGCTTCACTTGCTCGTGAGTCCACCGGGCCATGGCGTGGACGGTCTGGCGCTGCGTGCGCGTGGTCTCTCGATCTGGATGAGTTTTGAAGTGGCCTTTGATGGCCCGGTGGGGCGGCTCTTTCTGGACGAGTTCACGCAGCCTTTGGAGATCGGTCTGACGCAGGCCGACCCCTCGCTGATCCAGATCGTGCACCTCATTGCCTTGGAGATCGAAACACGGCGGTGTGGGCAGCCCCTGTTCATGAACCGGGCCGGCGACATCCTGCTGATCGGGCTGTTGCGTCATCTGGTGTCTGCACCGTTGGGCACCATGCGCCTGTTCAATGGCCTGGCCGACCCACGCATCGCGCGCACCCTGGTGGGCATGCACGCCGACCCGGCCAGCCCCTGGACGCTCGCCACGCTGGCACTGGAAGCCGGCATGTCCCGGACGTCCTTTGCCAACCGATTCAAGACGGTGATGGGCCTGCCGCCCGGCAAGTACCTGGAAAATCTGCGGCTTGCGCTGGCGCACCGCATGGTGGCCAGTGGCATGGGGCTCAAGCGTGTGGCGCGCGAGACGGGTTACGCAGGACCTTCAACCTTGTCCAGGGCCATGCACCGCGCGGTTTGAAGGCATTGGGTCCATCGGGGAGGGCTGCATTGGCCCCGGCCGCTGGCGTTCAGTGCAGGACAATGCAGGCCCTTGCAGACGGCATGGCTGGCGCTCCCCATGGCGCTGGCGGTGCCGGCCCTTGCTGACAGCCCCGCAACCAACCGACCCCCGGCGGTCGAGGTTCCAGCCTCCTTCGCGGGGTCTGGCGGGAGTCGCTGACACATCGGGCCACCGCCGCCGTCGCACGCTCCACCCGTCTCCTGCCCGTGCAGTGGCCACACCTTGCGTGTCCGGCCAGACAGACCCTTTCCACGTTGCGGCGTACACCTGCGCGCACACCACCACTGGAGGACATTTCCCATGCAACTCATCGTCTCGGCCGGGCTCATCCTGGCCATCGTCCTGTGGGGCGTCATCGCTCCCGAATCGCTGGGCGGGGTGTTCGACACGCTGCTCGCCGTCATCACGCGCGACTTCGGCTGGCTCTACCTGTGGGTGGTGCTGGGTCTGGTGGTGCTGGCGATGGTGCTGGCCTTCAGCCGCTACGGCGACCTCAAGCTCGGGGCCGATGATGACGAGCCGGAGTTCTCCATCGGGTCCTGGTTCGCGATGCTGTTTGCCGCCGGTATGGGCATCGGTCTGGTGTTCTGGGGGGTGGCCGAGCCGATCTCGCACTACGGCGCGCCGCCTCCCGGCATCGCCGCCAACTCGCCCGAGGCGGCCAACGCCGCCATGCGCTACAGCTTCTTTCATTGGGGCCTTCACCCCTGGGCGGTTTACAGCATCGTGGCGCTGGCCATCGCTTTCTTCCAGTTCCGCAAGGGCGGCTCGGCGCTGGTGAGCACCGCGGTGGAGTCGCTGCCCTGGGCGCCGCTCAAGAAGCTCGGTCCGGTGGTCAACGTGCTGGCCGTGATCGCCACCGCGTTTGGCGTGGCGGCCTCGCTGGGCATGGGCGCGCTGCAGATCAACAGCGGCCTGAACTCGCTCATGGGCCTGCCGGTGGGCGAGGTCTCGCAGGTCGGCATCATCCTGGTCACCACCGTGCTGTTCCTGGCCTCGGCCATCACCGGTGTCACCAAGGGCATCAAGTGGCTCTCCAACATCAACCTGGTGCTGGCCGCGCTGCTCACGCTGGCGGTTTTCGTGATGGGGCCCACGGTGGCCATCATCGATACCTTCACCAGCACCCTGGGCAGTTACGTGAGCGAGTTCGTGCGCATGAGCCTGCGCATGACGCCGTTCCGCGACAGCGGCTGGGTCAGCGGCTGGACCGTCTTCTACTGGGCCTGGTGGGTGAGCTGGTCGCCGTTCGTGGGCCTGTTCATTGCGCGCGTTTCGCGCGGGCGCACCATCCGCGAATTCATCATGGGCACCGTGCTGGCGCCCACGCTGGCCGCCTTTGTGTGGTTCTCGGTGTTCGGCGGCACCGCGCTCAACCAGGAAATCATGCAGGGCCTGCCGATGGCCGAGGCCGTGGGTGCCGATGTGTCCACCGCCATGTTCGCCATGTTTGAAGCACTGCCCATGAGCGGGCTGCTCAGCGGCGTGGCCACCATCCTGGTGCTGGTGTTCTTCGTCACCTCGGGCGATTCGGCCACGCTGGTGCTGGGCATGATGAGCACCGGTGGTCAGGCCAACCCGAGCGCTCGCGTGAAGATCATCTGGGGCGTGCTGGTCTCGGGCATCGCCATCAGCCTGCTGCTGGCCGGTGGCGTGAAGGCGGTGCAGACCGCCACCATCGTGTTCGCCTTGCCGTTCACGCTGGTGATCGTGCTCATGGCCGTGGCGCTGTGGCGCGGGGTGCGCGACGACTGGAACGAAGAGCAGCGGCGCGACAAGGCGCTGCGCCGGCGCATGAAGAACCTGCTGGACCAGCCGCAGCCGCAGCCTCCTGTGGCATGACGAAGGCCGTTCAGTGACCGCCGAGCTGCTGCTGGCGGTGGGCAAGAGCTTCCTGTTCGTGTTCGCCGCCATCCTGCCCATCCTGAACCCGGCGGCCACCGCGCCGATCTTTCTGGGACTGACCGAGGGTGCCTCACCCAAGACCCGTGCGCTGCTGGCGCGGCGCATTGCGCGCAACATGTTCGCGCTCATGGTGGGTTCGATGCTCGTGGGCTCCTACGTACTGGAGTTTTTCGGTATCTCGCTGCCCATTGTGCGGGTGGGCGGTGGCCTCATCGTGGCTTCTGCCGCGTGGCGCCTGCTCAACGCCAGCCACGCCAGCGACGACCGCCGCACCGTGCTGGCCGAATCGTTCACGCCCGAGCAGGCGCGCCGCCAGGCCTTCTACCCGCTGACCTTTCCCATCAGCTGCGGGCCGGGCTCGATTGCGGCGGCCATCACCGTGGGCGTGGCGCTCAACGACACGCGGGTGTCGATGTCGCTGGCCCGCATGGGCGGCGGCGTGCTGGCGCTGCTGGCCATCGGCCTGCTGCTGTACCTGGCGTTCCGCTATGCCCAGCAGTTGCTCAAGCCGCTGGGCGAGGCCGGCAGCGTGATCTTTCTGCGCCTGTCGGCCTTCATCCTGCTGTGCCTGGGCGTGCAGATTGTGTGGGACGGCCTGAGTGAGTTGTTGCGAGGTCTTCTGGTCTGAGGTGCGGTGCGCATTGCCAACGCTCAGGGTGAATCCGATGCGCAGGATGCAGCCCCCCGGGGTATATTTTTGGGACACGGACAACCGCTGGTGACTTCCTTGTTCTTCATGCCCCCCTGCATCAACCCCGCCGTATCGACCTGTTCAGCCTCCGGGCCTGCTGTGTGAGCACCCGTGCGCGCCTGATGCCGGTGCTGGTGGCGCTGTTCACAGTGCTCGCGGCGCTGTTCCTGTGGTGGCAGTCGGAGCGCTCCCAGGCGCTGCTGAGCCAGCAGGTGTTGATGCAGGCCGAAAAGCGCAGCGTGCACCTGGCCGACGCGATGGCTGGGCAGGTCAGCGGCCTGTTCACCACGCTCGACCTGCAGCTGCGCGACCTGCGCCGTGAGTGGTTGCGTGAGCCGGGAGGCTTCAACGATGTTGCGCAGGGGGTGTTGAAGGCGCTTCCGCCCGGTTTTGTGAGCCACATTTCGGTGGCCGATGCCGAAGGCCACCTGCTCTACGACAGCCTCTCCACCCCCTACGCCGCCTTCATCGGAGAGGGGGCGCATTTCAAGGCCCAGCGGGAGGCGGCCGCGCAGGACCGTGTGGTGATCGGCCAGCCGGTCCAGTCACGCATTGCCGATGACTGGGTGGTCGTGGTGAACCGGCCGATCCTGCGCAACGGGCGCTTTGACGGCACGGTGCAGGTGATGGTGTCCACCGCCTTCATCGCAAGCAAACTGGCCGCCCTTCAGCTCTCCGGGCAAGACGTGGTGACTTTGCTCGCGCCCGATGGTGCGTTTCTGGCCCGCAGCCTGGACCACGAAGGCGCCATGGGCAACAGCGTGCCGGCGGATCGGCCGTTCCTGACCGACCAAAACGCGCGCAGCGGCAGCTTTCACACCGAAGGGCTGGTTGACGGCATTCCCCGCACCTATGGCTGGTACCGCCTGGACACGCTGGGCCTGGTGGTGGCCATCGGGATCGCCGACCAGGCGGTGCTGGCGCCCCTGGCCCCGGCGCTGGAGAGCAGCCGCCAGGTGAGCGCCGCCCTGATCGCGTTGCTGTTGATGGGCGGTGGCCTGATCGTCGCGCTGCTGGTGTACCTGGGCCGCAAGGCCTCGGCGCTGGAGGCCATTGAAGTACTGCGCCTGCGCCAGTTCGAAAGCTCACCGCTGGCCATGCTGGTGATGGACACCCGGACCAGCCGCTTCGTTGACTGCAACCCGGCGGCCTTGCACACCTACGGCTATCCGACCCGCGAAGCGCTGCTGGCCCGATCGGCGCTGGACCTGTCGACCCGGGCGCAGGCCGACGGGCGTTCTTCGGTCGAGAAAGGCGCGGCGTATTTCGAGCGGGCGAAGCAGTCGGGCGTGGTGCTTTTTGAATGGCGCCATCGGCGCCCGGACGGCAGCGAATGGGACGGCGAAGGGCACCTGATGGCGTTCGAGCTCGACGGCCGGCCCCTCATGCAGTTCACCATGCAGGACGTCAGCTTGCGAAAACGCACCGAGGCCGCCCTGCAGGAAAGTGAAGCCCGGTTGAAGGAGGCGCAGCGCCTGGCACGTGTGGGCAGCTGGAAGCGCGAACTCGCCACCAGCGAACTCGTCTGGTCCGACGAGATCTTCCGCATCTTCGAGGTGGACACCTCGGCCAAGCCAACCTACAAGACCTTCATCACCCGCGTGCATCCCGACGACCGATCCCTGGTGACGGCAACGTACCAGCGCTCGGTCGACACGCGGGAGTCCTACGAGCTCGTGCACCGCCTGCTCATGCCGGACGGGCGCGTCAAGCATGTGCGGGTCTCGGGTTTCACCCAGTTCAGCGGCGACCTCGCCGTGTTCAGCGTGGGCACAGTGCAGGACATCACCGAGGTGCACACAGCCGAAGAAGCATTGAAGCGCCTGAACGAGGAGCTGGAGCAACGCGTGGCCGAGCGCACACGCGAGATGTCGGTGCTCAACCGGGAGCTGGAGGCGTTTGCCTACAGCGTGTCGCACGACCTGCGCACCCCGCTGCGCAGCATCGAGGGTTTTGCCAGTCTGCTGGAGGAGGAGTACGGCGGGACGCTGGATGACGACGGCAAGGCGTACGTGAACCGCATCCGCACCTCGTCACGGCGCATGGGGCGCCTCATCTCCGACCTGCTGGCGCTGGCCCATCTCAACCGCACCGAGCTGCGCTTCGAGCCGGTGGACCTCACACGCATGGCGCACTCCATCAGCAACGAACTCAAGGCCACCGATCCGGCGCGCTCGGTGCGGTGGCGCATCGACGACGCCATGCGGGTGGTGGCCGACCCCGGCCTGATGCGGGTGGTCTTGCAGAACCTGCTGGGCAATGCCTGGAAATACACCGGCCAGACGCCAGAACCCGAGATCACCTTCACGCAATCCACATGGCCCGATGGCACGGTGGAGTTTTGTGTGCGCGACAACGGCGCGGGTTTTGACATGTCCTACGCCGAGCAGCTGTTCGAGCCCTTCAAGCGGCTGCACGCCCACCATGAATTCGAAGGCTCGGGTGTCGGCCTGGCCACGGTGCACCGCGTGATCGAGCGGCACGGCGGGCGGGTGCGCGGCGAGGGCGCGGTTGGTCGCGGGGCGGCGTTTTTCTTCAGCCTGCAAAAAGACTGAAGCCCCCACGCTCCGCCGCTGCGCGGGTCGCTGCCCCCCGAGGGGGCAGATTCGCCTTGGGGCGGCCCGGCGGCGAATCAGGCCATGGCCGAGGCCGGCAGCCCGAAGACCTCGTCAAACACCCAGTTGAAGGCGAAGGTGTAGATCAGGAAAAACACCACCAGGGCCAGATCCATCACCAGCGCTTCCCACAGGCCGATGCCCAGCCACCAGGCGATCAGCGGCACCAGCATCAGCACCAGCCCGGTCTCGAAAACCACAGCGTGGGCGATGCGGCGTTGCACGCTGCGGCCCTTCACCGCTTGCCGGGCTTCCCAGCGTTCGAACAGGCTGTTGAACACCAGGTTCCAGACCACCGCCACAGCCGAGGTGGCCGTGGCCAGCGCGCCGCTGGCCAGCAGGCTTTCGCCCGACATCAACATCAACCCCAGGCCCGCCAGCGCGATGGCCAGCACCTCGTACAGACTGATGTAGACGACGCGCCGCCAGACGCCTTGCAACCTGGGCACGCGCACTCAGAGCGGGTCGTGCAGGGCTTTGGACAAAGCGGCGATGTTGGCCGCGCTGGGCACCTGCGGCTTCATTTCATCCTCGGCGGCGGTGGCGTTCTCATGCGCCTGGATGGCGTTCACCATGTCGTACTGCGACTCCCAGATCAGGGTCTTGCCGGGTGGGCACAGGTCGCGCACGGTGCCGAACCAGTAGTAGCCGTCGTTGCCGCCGAAGAGTGTGTCGATGCCACCGGCGTCGCCCGCTTTCAGGCCATGGGCCGACAGGATCTGGGTGAGTTTGTGGTGCGAGACGGAATAGGGCATGGCAGGGCAGAGTTCGGTTGGGTCGGCGAGTGTACCGAAACCCGCGTCGCGGTGCCGGCCCTAGCCCAGCACGCGCGCTGCGATGGCGGTATACAGCGGGATGCCCAGCACGATGTTGAACGGGAAGGTGATGCCCAGCGACATGCCGAAGTAGAGCGCGGGTTGTGCCTCGGGCACCGCGTGGCGCAGCACGGCGGGCACGGCGATGTAGGAGGCGCTGGCCGCCAGCACCATCAGCAGTGCGGCGTTGCCCGCGTTCACGCCGGCGGCAGCTGCCAGGGCCAGCGCCAGCGAGGCATGGGCCAGCGGCGCCAGAACGGCGTAGGCCAGCAACCACAACGGTTTGCCTTTGAGGTCGCCCAGGTTGCGTGCGGCCATCAGGCCCATGTCGAGCAGGAAGAAGGCCAGCATGCCCTTGAACAGATCGGTGGAGAAAGGCGCCATCACGGCTTCCCCGGCCGCGCCCGTGACCATGCCGATGACCATGGCGCCCAGCAGCAGCAACTGGGCGCCGTCTGTGAATGACTCGTGCAGGATCTTGCCCAACCGGATCGGCGTGCCTGCGCCTTCGCCGAGGGCGAGCGTGCCGCCGCCGGAGGCGCTGTGTGCCGGCTGCCGGCGCAAGGTGTTGGCAAACAGCACCGCCATGATGATCGCGGGCGACTCCATCAAGGCCATGGCTGCAGCCATGTGTCCGCCGAAAGCGGTGCCCTGGTTTTCCAGGTACTGCACGGCGGTGATGAAGGTGACGGCGCTGACCGAGCCGTAGGTCGCAGCGATCGCGGCCGCATCGAACCCGCCCAGGCGCCGCTTGAGCAGTTGGTAGCTGATGGCGGGGATGACGATCGCCAGCAGCACGGCCAGCCCCAGGGTGGTGGCCACCTCGACGGTGAGCCCCGATTTCGCCAGCGAAAAGCCCCCCTTCAGGCCCAGTGCCATCAGCAGGTAGAGCGAGAGGAAGCGCGAGATCTGGGGCGGTATCTCCAGATTGGACTTGACGGTGCCGGCGAGCAGGCCGAAGACGAAGAACAGGATGGCGGGATCGAGCAGGTTGAGCATGGCCGCGATCCTAGGGGTGACGGTTGATAATTGAAAATCAATTCTTCTGATGGTCTCCATCGATCAAAGGTTATGAACTTCACCTTCCGGCAGCTTCGGCTGTTCCTCGCTCTGGCCGAGCACAAAAGCATCACGGCGGCCGCGCGTGCCTGCCATGTCACCCAGCCCACGGTGTCCATGCAGCTCAAGGAACTGGCCGACGCGGTGGGCCTGCCGCTGTACGAGCAGATCGGCAAGCGCCTGTTCCTCACCGAGGCCGGCGATGCGCTCGTGGAGACGGCGCGCCTGATGGAAGACGACTGGGCGGTGTTCGAACAGCGCATCGACGCCATGAAGGGCCTCACGCGCGGGCGCCTGCGGCTGGCGGTGGTGAGCACGGCCAAGTACTTTGTGCCGAGCCTGCTGGGCAGCTTCTGCGACGCCCACCCCGAGATCGACATTGCGCTGGAGCTGCTCAACCGCGACGCGGTGGTGGAGCGGCTGCGCCACAACCGAGATGACCTCTACATCATGTCCATGCCGCCCGACGACATCGACCTGGAGAAGCACGCCTTCTTGCCCAACCCGCTGGTGGTGATCGCGTCGGCGTCGCACCGCTGGGCGCAGCGCCGCCGGCTGGCGCTGGCCGATTTGTCGACTGAGCGTTTCATCATGCGCGAGCGGGGCTCGGGCACGCGCATGGCGTGCGACGCGCATTTCGCCGTCCAGGGCTTCGTGCCCCACGTGCGGCTGGAGCTGGGCAGCAACGAGGCCATCAAGGAAGCGGTGGCCGCCGGCATGGGGGTGGCGGTGGTCTCGCGCCATGCGCTGACCACGCCGCTGGCCGACGCGCGCCTGGTTGAGTTGCCGGTCGCGGGTTTCCCGGTGCAGTCCAACTGGTGGACGCTCTACCCGCGCGGCAAGCGGCTGTCGCCGGTGGCCGGTGTGTTCCTCGAACACATCGAGCACGCCGCGCGCCGGGGTTTCGACCAGCGACTGAAAACCCGCCGCTGAGGACGATCCTCAGAAGGAGCCGAAGGCGCTGCCCAGCGCCACCACCACCGCCAGCGCCACCAGCGGAAAGATCACCGCGACCACCAGAATGTCGAGGTAGGACTGGCGGTGCGAGAGGCCGCAGATGGACAGCAGCGTGATCACTGCGCCGTTGTGCGGCAGGGCGTCGAGCCCACCGGTGGCGATGGCGGTGACGCGGTGCAGCAGCTCGGGCGAGATGCCGGCGGCTTGCCCCATGGCCAACCAGTTCTCGCCCAGTGTTTGCAACGCAATGCTCATGCCGCCCGAAGCCGAGCCGGTGATGCCGGCCAGGATGTTGACCGCGATCGACATCGACACCAGCGGGTTGCCGGGCGCGATGGCCAGCACCGCGTCGCGCAGCAGTGCAAAGCCCGCGAGCGACGCGATGACGGCACCAAAGCCGACCTGCGAGGCCGTGTTGAGCAGCGGCAACACCGAGCTGCTGGCGCCCTGGTCCAGCGTCCTGGCCAGACCGGTGAGGGCCTGGCGCTGCAGCATCACCAGCAGCACGGTGGCCGCAGCGAGCGCGATGATCACGGCCCAGATACCGCGCACCGCGTCGATGCTCGTGGCACCGTATGCAGCCTGTGCAAGGTAGCCCGTGTCCAGCGCCGGCAGCAGCCAGGTGGCCAGCAGGTAATTGAGCGCGATCACCAGCATCACCGGCGCGATGGCGCGCGCGAACAGGGCGCCGCTGAAACCGGTGGGCGCAGCGAGCGCGGGTTCGTCGTCGCTGTCGCCATAGCCTTCACCGCGCAATCGCGCGCTGGCAGCGCGGCGGGTGAGCCAGATCACACCCAGCACCAACATCACGGCGCCGCCGATCAGGCCCAGCCCGGGCGCGGCAAAGGGTGTGGTGCCGAAGTAAGGCATGGGGATCGCGTTCTGGATCGCCGGTGTGCCGGGCAGGGCGGTCATGGTGAAGGTGAAGGCGCCGAGTGCGATGGTGCCGGGAATGAGCCGCTTGGGCAGGGCGGCCTGGCGGAACAGCGCCGCCGCAATGGGGTAGACCGCAAACGCCACCACGAAGAGCGAGACACCGCCGTAGGTGAGCACCGCGCAGGCCAGCACGATGGCCAGCACCGCGCGCGAACTGCCGAGCCCGCGCACGATGCCGTGGGCGATCACGCGCGCCGCGCCCGAGTCCTCCATGAGCTTGCCGAACACCGCGCCCAGCAGAAACAGCGGGAAGAACGCCACCACAAAGCCACCCAGTGCCTTCATGAACACCTGCGTGTAGCTGGCGAGCAAGGGCGTGTCGGGGCTGAACAGCACCGCCAGCAAGGCCATCAGGGGCGCGAGCAGCAACACGCTCACACCGCGCCAGGCCAGCGCCATCAGCAACACCAACGCCAGCACGATACCGGCGATGCTGGTCATGCCTGCAGCACGCTGGAGAGGTCGAAGCTGCTGCGCTGGCCCACGTCCTGCCGGTTTGTCGTGAGCCAGCGTTCGGCCGCATCACGGCCCAGGTCGTGCAGCTGCGACAGAAACGCCCACTGCGTGTTGGTCTTGCTGTCGGCCCCCAGCGGCGCCAGCGATTCACCGCCGTCGATCATGTGCACGCGCAGGTCCTGCACGCGCTGGAACAAGACCGGGCCGCCGGGGTGGCGTTCGGTACCCACCAGCTGCTGCATCAGGGCGAGCGTGCGCATTTCCTTGAGCAGGCTGGCGTTGAAGGTCACCTCGTTGATGCGGTCCAGGATGTCGCTGGCCTTCTTCGGCACGGTGTCGCGCTGAACCGGGTTGATCTGGACCAGCAGCAAATCGTCGGCCGGGCTGTCGGTGATCAGCGGCAACAGCGACGGATTGCCGGCGAATCCGCCGTCCCAGTAGGCCTCGCCGTCGATCTCCACCGCCTGAAACAGCAGCGGCAGGCTGGCCGAGGCGAGCACCATGTCGACCGTGAGTTCGCCCTGGCGGAAGATGCGCAGCTCGCCGGTGGTCACATGCGTGGCGGCGATGAAGAGCTGGGTGCGGTCGCAGGCGCGCACCGCCTCGAAGTCGATCGTGTCCGCCAGGATGTGGCGCAGCGGATTGAGGTTGAGCGGGTTGAGTTGGTAGGGCGAGAGCTGGCTGC
>JBBQKZ010000020.1:0-39104 GCA_038327405.1 Burkholderiales bacterium
CAAGGAAGCGGTGCTGGAGGCGGGGATTGCCGCTGCCCGCGCGGTGGACGGGGTGTTGACGCAACCGGGACGCGAGCCCACCGTGTGGCTGGTGGCTTACGGTGACAACTCGATGAACTACGAGCTGGTGGTCTGGGCCGACCGCGATCTCACCACCCGCCCGGGCAGCACCCACGCTCGCCTGATGTGGGCGCTGGACACCGAGCTGGTCCAGCGCGGGCTGGAGATTCCGTTTCCGCAGCGCGACTTGCACATCCGGGGTGGCACGCTGGATGTGCGGCTGCAAAAGCGTGAGGCGCCTGAAGTGCCCGAGGCGCCTGAATCGCACAAAGGCGCGCCGCGCCGCTGACCATGCGGGCAGGTCAGGCGTTGATGGCAACGGGCAGCTCGAAGGTGCCGCGCTGGCCGATGTGGCGGCCGTGCTCAGCCAGCCAGACGTCGGCGGCCTGGCGGCCGAGGGCGTGCAGTTGCTCCAGAAACGTGCGGTTGGTCTGGGTTTTGCTCGATGCACCGAGCAGGGCCAGCTCGGCCCCGGCGTCGAGCCGGTGCAGGCGCAGGTTGTCGATGCGGCGAAACAAGGGGCGGCGGTAAGCGCTGTCGGGCCGACCGGCATCGGCCAGCACCTCTTTGATGAGCCCGATGGTGCGCAGCTCTTTGAGCAAGCTGGCGTTGAAGGTGACTTCGTTGGCGCGGTCCAGAATGTCTTCGGCGCTGGTGGGCAGGGTGTCGCGCCGGGTGGGGTTGATCTGCACCAGCAGCAGATCGTCGGCGTCGGTCTCGGCGATCAGCGGCAGCAGCGCGGGGTTGCCGGCGTAGCCGCCATCCCAGTAAGCCTCGCCGTCGATCTCCACCGCCTGAAACAGCAGCGGCAGGCAGGCCGAGGCCATCACCATGTCGGCCGTGAGCTCGTGCTGGCCAAACACACGCAACTGCCCTGTACGCACCTGGGTGGCGGCGATGAACAGCTGCGTCTTGTGGCAGGCGCACACGCGCTTGAAATCCACCGTCTCCAACAGCACGTCGCGCAGCGGGTTGAGGTTGAGCGGGTTGAGCTGGTAGGGCGAGAGCTGGCTGCCCAGCGCCGCGTTGAATTGTTTGTACGGCGCCAGCCACGGCGCCATCAGCGCCTGCACCGGCCCGAAGGCCGCGCCCATGGGGCTGCTCTGCAATGTGTGGAAGGGCGAAAGTTCGGCCACGCGCTTCCAGAACTGGCGCAGCACGCGTCGGGCGCCTTCGCGCCCACCGTCCATGAGGCCGGCGGCCAGTGCCACCGCGTTCATGGCGCCGGCGCTGGTACCGCTGATGGCAGCGATCTCCAGCCACTCTTCTTCGAGCAAGCGGTCGAGCACGCCCCAGGTGAAGGCGCCGTGGGAGCCGCCGCCTTGCAGGGCGAGGTCGATCGGCAGTTTGCCACCGGAGGTGCGGGGGGTGGGTTTTCGTTTCAGGCGGGGAGTCGTTCTCATGGGCACCAAGGTGAGGGGGTCGGTGATGGGGAGGTCATGCCAGAACATCGCGGATGGACGCATCCTGGTCGAACTGGACTTTCACATACGAACAGACGGGGACGACTTTCGTGTCGGTCGCACGGGCCCATGCCACCATGGCGTCTTGCAACTGGCGTGCCACGCCGTGCCCCCTGAGGCTCGGATCCACATAGGTGTGGTCGACGATGACCTGCGACGGGTGGGTGCGACTGAAGGTCATCTCGGCGATGCGCTGCCCATTTCGCAGGATGTAGAAGGCGCCGCGGGAGCCGTTGTCGTGGTGTTCGATGGCATGGGCCATGACGATCTCCGGTGGTGGACGAACCGTCAGGCTACCACCCCGGCGCGATGGGTCCGCCGTCTGCAAGACCCGTGCCCTGGCGCCGGGGCTGGCCGGCTGTCTGGGACAATCGTGCTTTGCCCCCTTGTCCCCGCATGTCCACCATCCTTGAGCCGATTGCTGACGAAACACCCGCGCTGCCTGCCGAGTTGCCAACCGGTCCCTTGGCGCGCGAGGCCCTGGCGTTGGCGGCGTTCGACCACGTGGTCGCGCACGCCAGCGGCTACCGTGCCCGGCCCGGCCAGCGAGAGATGGCTGCGCACATCGCGCACACGCTCTCGGGCGTGACACCGGGCGACGACTCGGTGGCCAGCGACGCGGCCCTGCCCGCGCGCGGGATCGCGGTGGTGCAGGCCGGTACCGGCGTGGGCAAATCGGCAGCGTACGCGTCCACGGTCATCCCGCTGGCGCTCGCGCAGCAGAAGCGCGTGATCATCTCCACCGCCACCGTGGCGCTGCAGGAACAGCTGATCGCCAAGGACCTGCCGGCTTTGGCCGCCACGCTGCCGCAGCCGTTCAGCTTTGCCCTGGCCAAGGGACGCGGGCGCTACGTGTGCCGCCTGAAGCTCGACCAGCTCAGCGGCGGCGACGCGGCCAGCGCCGACATGTTCGAGAGCGATGACACGCCCGGCGACACCAGTGCCTCCGGCGTGGCCGCGCGCGCCGTGGCCTCGGCCTCGGCCGCGGCCCGCTGGCAGGAGCGTGGCGTGCAATACACCGCCTGGGCCAACGCGCTGGACGGCGGCAGCTGGGACGGCGACCGCGACCGGCTCGACGAGCCGCCCGAGGGCGGCCTGTGGGCCCCGGTGGCCGCCGAGCGCCACACCTGCACCGCGCGCCACTGCCCCAGCTACAACAGCTGCAGCTACTACCAGGCGCGCGCCAAGCTGGCGCAGGCGCAGGTGATCGTGGTCAACCACGACCTGCTGCTCTCCACGCTCGGCCTGCACGCGCTGCCCGCGCCGCAAGACTGCTACGTGGTGTTCGACGAAGCGCACCACCTGGGCTCGGTAGCGCAAGGCCAGTTCACCGCGTCCATGGACCTCATGCGCAGCAACTGGCTGGACAAGCTGCCGCGCGCGGTGGAGGAGGTGGCCGGCGCGCTGGACGCCCGCCCCACGTCGGACGTCGCGCAGCTCGCCAAGGATCTGAAGACCGCGCAAGGGGAACTCGCGCGCCTGGCCATGCAGCGCATCGGTGCGTTGCCGGCGTGGCTCGATCTCACCGGCCGCACGCCGGGCCGTGCGCCCGCACGCAGCGGCTTCAGCGACAACGCCCCACCCATCGTCGACCGCTTCGACGGTGGCGCGCTGCCGCCCGAATGGACCGAGGTGGTGGCGCAAATACATGCCAACGCCAGCGCGCTGCTCAAGGTGTTCGAGGCCCTGGCCACCCAGCTCAAGGCCAATGCGCGCGAGAACCCGGGCGACGCAGCGCGCTGCGCCAAGCTCTACAGCCGCCTGGGCGTGCTCGCGCCGCGCCTGCAAAGCGCGCAGGAAACCGCCACGCTGTGGATGCGGGCCCCCACCGACGGCCAGCCGCCGCTGGCCAAGTGGCTGGAGGCCGGCATCCACCATGGGCTGGTCACGCTCACCGCGCACGCCTGCCCGCTGCAACCGGGCAGCCTGCTGCGCAACCACCTGTGGAACAAGGTGCGTGCGGCCGTGGTCACCTCGGCCTCGCTCGTGACCTGCGGCAACTTCGACCACTTTCTGCACGAGTCGGGCCTGGCGTATGACGACGCGGTGGCTACGCGCGAGGTGCAAAGCCCGTTCGACCACAAGCGCCAGGGCCGCCTGGTGGTGGTGCAGACCGTGGCCGACCCCAAAGATGTGGAGGGCTACACGCGCGAAATGCTGGTCTCGCTCATGGAAGACCTGCGCGAGGTGAAACGTGGCGCCTTGGTGCTGTTCACCTCGCGCGCACAGATGCGCCAGGCGCAGGGCCTGCTGGAGCGCGGTGAACACGGCGCGCTGCGCGACCGCGTGCTGGTGCAGGGCGAAGCCTCGCGCACCGTGCTGCTGCGCCGCCACGCCGAGCGCGTGGCCAGCGGCGAGGCCTCCATCCTGTTCGGCCTGCAATCGTTCGGCGAAGGGCTGGATCTGCCCGGTGAGCTGTGCGAGTGGGTGTTCATCACCAAGCTGCCGTTTGCATCGCCCAGCGACCCGGTGGGCCAGGCACGCGCCGACTGGCTGAAAAGCCAGGGCCGCGACCCCTTCAGCGAACTGGTGGTGCCCGCCACCGGCGCGCGCCTGCTGCAGTGGACCGGGCGCGCGCTGCGCAGCGAGACCGACGAAGCTGTGGTGGTGTGTTACGACGCACGCCTTCTGCGTCAGAGTTATGGTCGACGCATGCTGCAAGGTCTGCCGCCCTATCGCCTGCAGCGCCGTGTCGGCGGTGTGCTGTCCGACGTCTGATTTTTCTCCACTCCAACGAAAGCGCCTTCATGATCTATGCCAGCCTCAAGCTCATCCACGTCCTGTCCATCGTCCTGTGGATCGGTGGCATGTATTTCGCCCACGCCTTCCTGCGCCCGGCCGTGCAGTCGCTGGAGCCACCGGTTCGCATCCGCCTCATGCACGACGTGCTCAAACGCTTCTTCACCACCGTGCAGGTGGTCGTCTTGCTGGTGCTGTTCTCGGGCCTGTGGATGATCGGCCGCGTGGCCAAGGAAACTGTGCAGGCCGGCCTGCCGTTCAACATGCCGCTGGGCTGGACGGTGATGAGCACGCTGGGCATCCTGATGATCGTGGTCTTCGGCCACATCCGCTTCGCGCTGTTCAAGCGCCTGAGCCGCGCCGTCAGCGCCAGCGACTGGCCCGCTGGCGGCGCTGCCTTGTCCTCGATCCGCACCTGGGTCGGCGTCAACCTGATCCTGGGCGTGGCCACCATCGCGGCGACGCTGTTGCTGGGTTGAACCGAAAACCACCATGGCCTTCACCACCGAAAACCAGCCCGGCGTGTGCGCCCAACCCAGTGACGCCACGCGCGGCTTCGTGTTCAACCACAGCATGCTTCGTGTGAAGGACCCGGCGGTGGCGCTGGACTTCTACACCCGCGTCATGGGCATGCGCCTGCTGCGCAAGCTGGACTTTCCCGAGATGTCGTTTTCGCTGTATTTCCTGGCCCGCCCGGAAGACGGCGCCGCGCCCGACGAGGTGGGTGCTCGCACGAGCTGGACCTTCAGCCAGCGCGGCGTGCTCGAACTCACCCACAACTGGGGCACAGAAACCCAGCCTGATTTCAAGTACCACGACGGCAATGCGCAGCCGCAGGGCTTCGGGCACATCTGCTTCTCGGTGCCCGATCTGGCCGCGGCCGTGGCCTGGTTCGACGAGAACAACGTGCCCTATGTGAAGCGGCCCGACCAGGGCAAGATGAAAAACGTGGCCTTCATCAAGGACCCTGACGGCTACTGGATCGAGATCGTGCAGCCGGATTTGCTGGCCCATCTGGGCTCCTGATCAGGCCCCGGGTGAAGGAATGCGCTCGCCCCACATGCGCCGCCACAACCAGTCGAGCGAAGCGCCGATGTCGGGGCGCCGACCTTCGAGCGTGGGCCGGTGACCACCGTTGGCACGAGCCGCTTCGGTGCCCAGGTTGAAGCGGAAGGTGTAGCTGGGCTCCTGGCCCATGCGCAGGTCGGTCACGAACAGGCGCCCGCCCGTTTCCGACACGCTGTAGAAGCCGTGGGTGAATGCCGCCATGCGGGCCACCGAGGGCTCGTTGGCGTGTTGCTCCAGCAGACCGGCGCCACGCTCGTGCCGCGTCCAGGTGATGGTCCGGTCGTCGTCCAGCAGCGAGTAGTGGCCTTCCAGGTAGTGCGTGGGCGTGGTGGCCACCAGGCGCCACAGCAAGGTGTTGAACGGTGAAGGCGTGACCAGCAGGCCGCTGGGTTGAATGCCTTCTTGCTGCAGCGAGGCACGTGCGATCTGTGTGGCGTGCTGCTGCGCGCCCACACCCCAGGCGAGGTAGAGCGTGCTGAGCACCAGACCCGCCACGTTCCAGTTCAAGCCCCGTGTGTTCTTCAGCCGCAGCGCGGCGACCACACCCACGATCAGCGGCACGGTGTAGAGCGGGTCGATGATGAAGATGCTGCCCACGCCGAACGGGTGGTCGGTGAAAGGCTGCAGCAGCTGCGTGCCGTAGACCGTCATGGTGTCGAGAAGCGGGTGCGTGATGAGCACCAGCCACAGCGCCAGCCACCATCGCTTGAACAAGGCCGCTTCGCCGTGGATGCGCGAAACAATCCACGCCAGCACCGGCGCGGCCAGCGTGAGGAGGAAGAGCGCGTGGCTTTCGGCGCGGTGGCGCGTCATGTTGAGGATGGCGTCGCCGTGGTCGACGAAGGCGTCGAGGTCGGGCAGGGTGCCGCCGATGGCGCCCCACAACGCGGCTTTCCACACCGCCGTGCGCCGGCCCATCACGGCCACGCCGACGGCCGAACCCAGGGCCATTTGAGAGAGTGAATCCATGGGCGCGAGCTTAAGCGCGGGGGCAGAGCCCCGTGGCTAGCGCGGGCTTTCCCGGCGTGGAATCAGGCCTGTACGACGATGGGGAAGGTGGCCTTGATGCCGTCACTGCCGGAGGTGAACGGCACGGTGAGTGCAGACCGGCTTTCGTCGTTGAGCCGGCGCCACAGAAAGTCCCGCTCGTTGCCCGGATCACCCGCCACATACAGCTGCGTGGTCAGCAGTTCCATACGGTCCAGCCGCACCTTCACATGGATGTGGGGCGTGCGCCCACCGTATTGCACCGGGCGGATGGTGCGGAAGCGGTAGCGCCCGTCGCGCCCTGCGGTGACCTTGCCGAAACCTTGAAACGCGGGGTCGGCACGGCCACCGTCACCGGGGTGGTGGTAGTGGCCCGCGTGGTCGCACTGCCAGATCTCGACCACTGCGCCCGACACCGGCACGCCCGCGAGGTCAACCACCGTGCCTTCGAGCCAGGCGGGCTGGCCCTTTCCGTAGCTCACCTGACCGTTCTTGAGCAGGTCGGCGTCGCTGTCGGCCGGCAGGGCCACGGGGTAGAACGGGCCTTCGGTCTGGCTTGGGGTGGGGCGCAGGTTCTTCGTCTGCGCCAAGGCAGAGGGTAACCAGGCGGGCGCGGCCAAGGCGGCTGCGCTGGCGATCAGCAGGTGGCGTCGGTTGGAAGGCTGGTTCATGGCGGCGGCTCGGCAGGGTTTTGCAGGTCCAGCGCGACGTACCGTGTCTCAAAGTCGCCGGGATCGCTGGGGTTGATCGTCTCTTGGAAGCCCAATGCCTTCGCAAGTTCCAGCATGCCGCGGTTGATGCGCAGCACGGTCCCAAAGATGCGCTGCGTGCCGCGCGCGCGCAGGTGCTCGATGACCTTGCTCATGAGCTTGTGGCCCAGACCGCTGCCCTTGAGGTCGGAGCGCACGATCACACCGAACTCGGCGCCGATGTTGTCCGGGTCCACGGCCGCGCGCACCACGCCCAGCGTTTCTTCCACGCCATTGGGCCCGCTGCGCGTGGCGATGAAGGCCATCTCGCGTGCGTAGTCGATCTGCGTGAGGCGGGCCAGTTCGCTGTGTTCGATGTGGCGGCGGCTGTAGAACACGCGCAGGCGGATGTCTTCCGGGTCGAGTTGCTCCAGAAACGCGCGGTGCTGGGGTTCGTCTTCCGGGCGGATCGGGCGCAGCGTGACGGGTTGGCCCTGCCAGTCCCACATCTCCACCAAGTCTTGCGGGTAGGGCTGGATGGCGAAGTGCCGGGCGCCGGCCGGGCGGCTGGCCGACACCCGCACGCGAGCATCGAGCGCTACCGCACCTTCGTGGTTGGCCAAGAGTGGGTTGATGTCGAGCTCGGCGAGTTCAGGCACGTCGGCGAGCAGCTGCGACACGCTCACCAGCACCTGCGCGATGGCATTCACGTCGGCCGCAGGCTCGTCCCGGTAGCCGTGCAGCAGCTTGGCCACACGGGTGCGCGCGATCTGCGCGAGCGCCAGCGTCGTGTTCAGCGGCGGCAACGCCAGCGCGGTGTCGGCCAGAACCTCCACCGCCACACCGCCCTGGCCGAACAGGATCACCGGACCGAACACCGGGTCCACACTGGCGCCGACGATCAGTTCATGCGCGTGCTTCTTGCGCACCATCGTCTGCACGGTGAAGCCTTCCACCTTCGCGTCCGGGCGTTGCTCCTGCACGCGCGCCAGCATGGTGGCGCAGGCCTCGCCCACCTCGGCCGCGCTGCCCAGGTTCAGGCGCACGCCGCCCACGTCGGACTTGTGCGAAATGTCGAACGACAGGATCTTGAGCGCCACCGGGTAGCCCAGCGCATCGGCGGCCGCTTGGGCCTCCTCGGCCCGTGGTCCCACGACGCGGGTGGCCACCACCGGCAGGCCGGCGGCCTCCAGCAGGTCTTTGGCCTCGGGTTCGGTGAGCAGCTCGCGTCCGCTGGCCAGCACGCCGTTCACGATGGCGCGGATACGCGGCAGGTCGACCGCATGCACGGCGCTGCGGGCTGGCGGCGTCTGCAGCAGTTCGGCCTGGTGCTCGCGGAACGTGCGCAGCAGCGAGAAGGCGCGCACCGCGTCTTCAGGCGTGTTGAAGTCGGGCACGCCCGAAGCGCGAAACAGCGCGCGTGCCTGGGCCACTGCGCCGTCGCCGAGCCAGCAGCCCAGCACGCGCTTCGGGCTCGCGCTGGCCAGTGGCAGCAGCGCTTGCGCGATCTCCAGGCTGGGCACGATCGCGGTGGGCGCGTGGATGAACAGCACCGCACTTTCGGTGTCGTGCGCCAGCGCCTCCAGCGCATGCACATAGCGCGTGGCCGGTGCGTCGCCAATGATGTCGACCGGGTTGGCGTGCGACCAGTTGGCGGGCAGCACCGCGTCGAGCCGGGTTTTCAGTTTGTCGCCGAGTGCGGCCAGGGGCACGCCTTCGGTGGCGGCCGCGTCGGCCGCCATCACGCCGGCGCCACCGCCGTTGGTGAGCACGATCAGTTGGTCGGCGAGGTTGCCGTGGAAGCGCGAGAGCGTTTCCGCCGCGAGAAACAGGTCCTGCAAGGTGTCCACGCGCAGCATGCCGGCGCGCGCTATTGCCGCGTCGAACACCCCGTCCGAACCGGCCAGTGCGCCGGTGTGCGAGGCGGCGGCTTGTTGCCCGGCGGCCGAGCGCCCGGCCTTGACCACGATCACCGGCTTGTTGCGCGCCGCAGCGCGTGCGGCCGACATGAATTTGCGCGGCTCCTCGATGCTCTCGATGTAGAGCAGGATGGCGCGGGTCGTGGGGTCGCTGCCCAGGAAGTCGAGCATGTCGCCGAAGTCGACGTCGGCACGTTCACCGAGCGATACAAAGTGCGAGAAGCCGATGCCGCGCGAGCCCGCCCAGTCGAGCATGGCGGTGACGAGGGCACCCGATTGCGAAACGAAGGCCAGCTCACCCGGCAGCGCGCCGGTGTGCGCGAAGCTGGCGTTGAGGCCCAGGTGGGGCACCAGCATCCCGATGCAGTTGGGTCCGAGGATGCGCAGGGTGTGCACGCGCGCTGCGTCGAGCATGGCCTGCTTCTGCGAGGCGGTGAGTCCGGCGGTGAGCACGATGGCCGCGCGGGTGCCGCGTGCGCCGAGTTCGGTGATCAGGTCCACCACGGTGGACGCCGGCGTGCACAGGATGGCGAGTTCGGGTGCTGCAGGCAGGTCGGCCACCGAGGCCCAGACCTTCACACCACCGAGTTCGGCGTGTTTGGGGTTGACCGCGTAGAGCAGGCCCTTGAAGTCCCCGTTGTTCAGGTTGCGCCACACGGTGCCGCCCACGCTGGCGGGCCGCATCGAGGCCCCGATGACCGCCACGGAGGCGGGCGAGAAGAGGGCGTCGAGGTGGCGGATGCTCATGGGGTGGGGCGGTCGGGTTCGGTGGGCTCCACGCCTTCAGTGGTAGCGCCGCTGGTGCGGTTCGACGCCATCCAGGCCAGCAACGAAGAGCGCATGGCCTCTTCCACCGACATGTCGATAGGGGTGATCCAGCTGCGCGGCACAAACACGGTGTAGCCGCCGATCATGTAGCCCATGGGCAGGTAGACCGCCACCTGGTCCAGCTCAGCCAGCTCAGGGGGCAGGCCCTGCATGTTCTGGCGCGTGACCAGGCCAACAATGGACAGTTCGTTGCCCGGCATGCGCAAGACCACCACCGCCTGCTGCTGTGTCTCTTTGTGGGGCGAGAAGTAGTCGGCAAAGCTCTTGAGCGAGGAGTAGATGCTTTTGACCACCGGCAGATTGGTGAAGGGCAGTTCGATCCACGAGAGCCAGCGCGCCACGTTGGGCTGCGAGATCAGGAACCCCAGGCCGAGGATGAGACCCGCGCCCAGGACGATGCCCAGGCCGGGCAGGTAAAAGTCGCCGATGAAGGGCCGGATCAACCACATGGCGATCGACTCGATCCAGGCCACGGTGAGGTAGAGCACGTAGACCGTGAGGGCGAGCGGCAGAAAGGTGATGAGGCCGCGAAAAAAGTACTGGTATATCGGTTTCATGGGGGGCCTTGGAGGGTCCGCGCGCGGGCTGTGCGCACGGGCAAAGGGCAGCATAGCAGTCAGTCTCGCCGCCCAGTGTGACGACCGTCGGTGCGCCCGCCCACCTTGCATACGGGGACAATGACCCCAAGTGCTGCAGGTTTGGCCCGACAACCGGTGGGGGCTGGATCGGTGCACAGCCTGCCCGCGGAACCAACACCGGCCCTTGGGGCTCAGCCAACCATGAACGGTTTATTCGATTTCTTTGCCCGCCTGGTGCGGGGTGTTCTCAAGCTCGTGCTCGGCATGGCCGCGCTGGTGTTCGTGCTGAGTCTGTTGCTGGCCACGCTGGTGGTGGTGCTGGGTGTTTCGCTCTGGGCGCTGATCACCGGCCGCAAGCCCACGCCCTTCGTGGTGTACAACCGCTTCCGCCAGACCTCCCAGCGCTACACGCAGGGCGTGTGGCCAGGCCGTGGCCCCGGTGCTGCCCAGCCCATGGGCGATGTGGTTGACGTGCAGGCCCACGAGGTGCCCGATGCGCCGGCCCCGCGCGATGCGGCGCCTCGATCCGGCGGCGATCCGATGGCGCGCGTGATCCGCTGATTTCAGTCGTCTGAACCGCCCTGGCGGCGGGCCAGCGCGGCGTCATAGAGTGCGTTGCGCGGCTGGCCTGTGATCTCGGCGCACAGCTTCACTGCGGTTTTCAAGGGCAACTCCTTCAGCAGCACGTCCAGCGTGCGCAAGGCGGCTGCGTCTACGCTGCCTTCGGCGTCGGCCGTGGCCGGCTTCGGGTGCACCAGCAACACGAATTCGCCGCGGGTGCGGTTGGCGTTGGCCGTGAGCCAGGTGGAGAAGTCCTGCGCCTTCAGGTGCGACACCTCTTCGAACTGTTTGGTGAGTTCGCGGCCGACGGTCAACATGCGTTCGCCAAGTACGCGCAGGTCCTTGGCCAGTGCTTCGATGCGGTGCGGTGCTTCCAGCAGCACACAGCCCCGCGCATCGGCGCCGATCAGCTGCACCTCGCGTTGCCGTTCGGCCGCCTTGTTGGCGAGAAAACCCGCGAATACAAAGCGCCCGTCCCACCCCCCCATGCCCGCCACCGTGCCCGAGACGCTGAGCAAGGCGGTGATGCTGCTGGCGCCGGGAATCGGCACGCAGCGCAAGCCCGCCGCATTCACGGCCGCCACCAGGCGCGCGCCCGGGTCGCTCACGCCGGGTGTGCCGGCATCGCTCACGTAGGCCACGCGCTGGCCGGCCTGCAGGCGCTGCACCACGGTCTGCGCGGCCTCGGCCTCGTTGTGCTCGTGCAAGGCCAGCAGCGGTTTGTGCAGGCCGTAGCCTTGCAGCAGCCCGGCGGTGTGGCGCGTGTCTTCGCAGGCCACGGTGTCCACCAGCGAGAGCACCTGCAGCGCGCGCAGGCCGATGTCGGCCAGGTTGCCGATGGGGGTGGCGACCATGTAGAGCGCACCCTGCGGATAATGCTGGTGCGCCGCCGCGTCGCGTGCGGCCGCCAACAGGGATGGAGAGCTTGCAGACAATGTGGAGTTCCAGGAAACAGGGATCGCCGGTGGTGCCTGCACCGACCACCAAGGCCCGGGGAGATGCGGCCGAAGACGCCGCGCTGCAGCACCTGCAGCGCCTGGGCTTGAAGCTGGTTCAGCGCAATTTCAAGACCCCGGGCCGCGGCGGTGGCGAGATCGATTTGATTATGCGTGAGCCCGACGGCACGCTGGTGTTTGTCGAGGTGCGCCAGCGAGCCAGCCAGCGCCAGGGCGGTGCGGGCGCCAGCGTCACACCGCTCAAGCAGCGCCGCATCGTGTTCGCTGCACGGCACTTTTTGCTGCGGCTCGGGTCAGAACCCCCATGCCGCTTCGATGTCGTGTTGATCGACGGGCCTGGCGGGCAGCTCGACTGGCTGCGCGCGGCTTTCGATGCGTCCTGAGCATTTGGATACAGACCCCACCGCTATGATCGCCCCATGCTTCTGCAACGCATCCAGCAACAGTTCATCGACAGTGCCGACCTGAAGTACCAGTGCGCGCAATCCCTCGCCCCCGTGGTTGAAGCGGCCACCAACGCTGTGCTCGCCAGCGTGACCGGCGGAGGCAAGGTGCTCTCCTGCGGCAACGGTGCATCGGCGGCAGCGGCCCAGCATTTCGCGGCCAGCTTTGTCGGCCGCTACGACCGCGAACGCCCCGAACTCGCCGCTTTTTCGCTCTCGGCCGACGCCGCGGTGCTCACCGGCATTGCCAACGACTTTGATGTGAGTTCGGTCTATGCGCGCCAGGTGCGAGCACTGGGCCACGCTGGCGACGTGCTGCTGGCGCTCACCACCTCGGGCAACTCGCCCAACATGCTCGCGGCGGTCCAAGCGGCCCACGAACGCGACATGACGGTCGTGGCACTCACCGGTGCGCGCGGAGGCCAAATCGCGTCTCTGCTGCGCGACACCGATGTGCACATTTGCGTGCCGCACGATCTTGCGGCGCGGATTCTGGAAGTGCACCACCTTGTGATGCACTGCATTTGCGACGGCGTGGACGCCCAGTTGCTGGGTCTGCCCGACGTATCAACCCCCCACATGGAAAGCGACTCATGAATCCAACCCCAACCGCCCGTCTGCAGCGCATCACCGCTGCCACCCTGCTCGTTGCGGCGCTCGGCGCCACGCTGGGCGCCTGTGCCCCCCTGGTGGTCGGTGGTGCCGCCGTGGGCGCCCTGGTGGCTGTGGACCGCCGCACCTCCGGAGCCCAGCTCGACGACCAGGGCATCGAACTGCGGGCCAACAACCGCTTGAAAGACGAACTGGGCGATGCGCGCGCACGCGTCGCTGTGTCCAGCTACAACCGGCGCGTGCTGCTCACGGGCGAAGCGGCGAGCGAGGCGGTCAAGACGCAGATCACGCAGATCGTGTCCGGTGTGAGCAACGTGCGCGAGGTCATCAATGAACTCGGCGTGACCAGCAGCCCCTCGTTCAAGGAGCGCGCCTCGGACACCCTGATCACCGGCCGGCTGAAGGCGTCGCTGGTGGATGCCAAAGACCTCTCGGCCAGCGCCTTCAAGGTGGTCACCGAGCGTGGCACGGTGTATCTGATGGGCCGTGTGACGCAGCGCGAAGCCGATCGCGCCACCGACATCGCTCGCAACGTACCGGGCGTGTCGCGCGTGGTGCGCACCTTCGAGATCCTCACAGAGCAGGAACTCGCCAACATGCAGCCCCGTCCGGCTGCCAACGAGGCGAAATGAAATGAAGTGAACGCAGCGCCTCGGCGCTGCGTTCACTTCAGCCGTTTGATCAGGCTGGACGTGTCCAGGCGGTTACCACCCCTGGCCTGCACGTCGGCATAGAACTGGTCCACCAGCGCGGTGACTGGCAGGCGCGCACCGTTGCGCTTGGCTTCGTCGAGCACCAGGCCCAAGTCCTTGCGCATCCAGTCCACGGCGAAGCCGAAGTCGAACTTGTCGGCCACCATGGTCTTGCCGCGGTTGTCGAGCTGCCAGCTTTGCGCTGCACCCTTGCCGATCACATCCAGCACCTGGTTCATGTCCAGCCCGGCCTTCTGGCCAAAGGCAATGGCTTCCGACAGGCCTTGCACCAGCCCGGCGATGCAGATCTGGTTGACCATTTTGGTGAGTTGGCCGGCACCGGTTTCGCCCAGCAGCGTGAAGGCGCGCGAGAACGCCATGCCGGCGGGCTTCACCGCGTCGAAAGCGGCCGCGTCGCCACCGCACATGACGGTGAGCAGCCCGTTGACCGCGCCCGCCTGACCGCCCGACACCGGCGCGTCCACGAAAGAAAGGCCCAAGGTTTTTGCGGCCCGGTACAGCTCGCGCGCCACGTCGGCCGAGGCCGTGGTGTGGTCCACAAAGATCGCGCCCGCTGCCATGCCGGCAAATGCACCGTCGGCACCCAGCGTGATCGAGCGCAAATCGTCGTCGTTGCCCACACAGGCAAACACGATCTCGGCACCCACTGCCGCCTCGCGCGGCGTGGGCTGGTGCGCTCCACCAAATTCAGCCACCCAGGCAGCGGCCTTGGCGCTGGAACGGTTGTAGACCGTTACAGCATGCCCGGCACGCGCCAGATGCCCGGCCATGGGATAGCCCATAACACCCAGGCCGATGAAGGCGACTTTCTTGGAAGCAGTGGATTCGTAGGTGCGTTCAGCAATGTTGCTCATGAAAGGATCTCGGAGGTTGGAGGGCTTCTGGACCAAGAATGCCACGGAACCGGCTTTGCCGGGCCGCAGGCATTGCCCCCTTGAGGGGGTGGACGCGCTGCAGGCGCGGCGCGGGGGTGTCTCAAACGATCGTAAGGTGCTCGGTGCCCGCAGCCAGGTCGAGGGTTTTGGCCCGCTGGCTGTTGAGCTTGATCTGCAGGCGCAGATCGTTGAGCGAGTCTGCGTTGCGCAGCGCATCTTCGAAGGTGATCAGGTTGGCCTCGAACGCGTTGAAGAGCGCCTGGTCAAAGGTCTGCATGCCCATCTGGTTGCTCTTCTTCATGATCTCCTTGATCTCGGCGACATCGCCCTTGAAGATCAGGTCTGAGATCAGTGGCGAGTTCAGCATGATCTCCACCGCTGCGTGGCGACCCTTGTTGTCCTGGCGAGGAATCAGTCGCTGCGACACCAGGGCGCGCAGGTTAAGCGAGAGGTCCATCAGCAGCTGGGTGCGGCGCTCTTCGGGGAAGAAGTTGATGATGCGGTCCAGCGCCTGGTTGGCGCTGTTGGCGTGCAGCGTGGCCAGGCACAGGTGGCCGGTTTCGCTGAACTGGATCGCGTGTTCCATGGTTTCGCGGTCGCGGATCTCGCCCATCAAAATCACATCAGGCGCTTGTCGCAGCGTGTTCTTCAGCGCCGCTTCCCAGCTGTCGGTGTCCAGACCCACTTCGCGCTGGGTCACCACGCAGTTCTTGTGCGGGTGAACGAACTCCACCGGGTCTTCGATCGTGATGATGTGACCGTGCGTGTTTTCGTTGCGCCAGTCGACCATGGCCGCCAGCGACGTGGACTTGCCTGAACCGGTGGCGCCCACCAGGATGCACAGCCCGCGCTTGGAGAGCACCACGTCCTTGAGCACCTGCGGCAGGCCCAGCTTGTCGATGGTGGGCAGCACGGCGGGAATGGTCCGCATCACCATGCCGACCTTGCCTTGCTGAATGAAGGCGCTCACGCGGAAACGGCCAATGGCCGGTGGCGAGATCGCGAAGTTGCATTCCTTGGTGCGCTCGAACTCGGCGGCCTGCTTGTCGTTCATGATGGCGCGCGCCAGCGCCAGCGTGTGTGAGGCGTTCAGCGGTTGCGGCGATACCTTGACCACCGAGCCGTCGACCTTGATGGCGGGTGGAAAGTCGGCGGTGAGGAAGAGGTCGCTGCCTGTGCGGCTGAGCATCAGGCGCAGCAGGTCGTTGACGAATTTCGATGCCTGGTCGCGTTCCATGTGTGCTGCCTTCTTTTGCTCAGCCCGGGAAATTCTCGGGAATTTTTGCCTTGCCGCGCGCTTCGGCAGGACTGATCACGTTGCGCTTGACCAGTTCTGAGAGGTTCTGGTCCAGCGTCTGCATGCCCACGTTGCTGCCGGTCTGGATGGCCGAGTACATCTGGGCCACCTTGGCCTCGCGGATCAGGTTGCGGATCGCGCTGGTGCCCAGCATGATTTCATGCGCCGCCACGCGGCCCGAACCATCTTTGGTCTTGCACAAAGTTTGGGAGATCACGGCCACCAGCGATTCGGACAACATGGCACGCACCATGTCTTTCTCTTCGGCCGGGAACACGTCGATGATGCGGTCGATGGTCTTGGCGGCGCTCGAGGTGTGCAGTGTGCCGAACACAAGGTGGCCCGTCTCTGCCGCCGTCATGGCGAGGCGGATGGTTTCCAGATCACGCATCTCGCCGACCAGAATCGCGTCCGGGTCTTCGCGCAGCGCCGAGCGCAATGCATTGGCAAAGCTCAGCGTGTGCGGACCCACTTCGCGCTGGTTCACCAGGCACTTCTTGGATTCGTGCACGAACTCCACCGGGTCTTCCACCGTGAGGATGTGGCCGTACTCGGTTTCGTTGAGGTGGTTGACCATGCCCGCCAGCGTGGTCGACTTGCCCGAGCCGGTGGGACCGGTCACCAGCACCAGCCCACGCGGGCGCAAGGCGAGGTCGCCGAAGATCTTGGGTGCGTTGAGCTGTTCCAGCGTGAGGATCTTGCTCGGGATGGTGCGGAACACGGCGCCGGCGCCACGGTTGTGGTTGAAGGCATTGACGCGAAAGCGCGCAAGTCCTTCGATTTCGAACGAAAAATCGCATTCCAGGAATTCTTCGTATTGCTTGCGCTGGCTGTCGTTCATGATGTCGTACACCATGCCGTGAACCTGCTTGTGGTCCAGCGGTTCGACGTTGATGCGTCTCACATCACCATGCACCCGTATCATGGGTGGAAGACCGGCCGAGAGGTGAAGATCGGATGCTTTGTTCTTGACGCTGAAGGCGAGCAATTGGGTGATATCCATCCCGGGGTCCCGTGCGGTGTTGAGGTATGACGACTGATTATGACGACGATTGAAGGCAATCTCCAACAGGTAAACACGCGTTTGAAGCAGGCCTGTGCCCAGGTGGGTCGGGATGTGAACAGCGTGTCGTTGCTCGCGGTTTCCAAGACGTTTGACGCAGATGCCGTCTGTCTGGCCCTCGGTGCCGGCCAGCACGCTTTTGGCGAAAACTATGTGCAGGAAGGCACGGAAAAGATAGAGACCCTGCGCCGACTCAGGCCAGGTGCCGCGTTGCAATGGCACTGCATCGGACCGTTGCAAAGCAACAAAACACGACCCGTGGCCGAGCAATTTGATTGGGTTCAATCGGTCGACCGGCTCAAGATCGCACAGCGTTTGAGCGAACAGCGCCCGTCCGGATTGCCGGACTTGCAGATCTGCCTGCAGGTCAATGTGGACGGTGGTGAGAACAAATCGGGGGTGGCGCCTGAAGCCCTGGGCGAACTGGCCCGGGCGGTTTCGCGCTTGCCGCGCTTGAAGTTGCGCGGGCTGATGTGCATTCCCGAGCCTGCGCCTGATTTCGAAGCCCAGCGCGACCTGTTCCTGCGTGCCAAGGTGCTGTTCGATCAGCTCAACGCCGAAGGTCTGGCGCTCGACACCTTGTCCATGGGCATGAGCGACGACCTGGAGGCCGCCGTGGCCGCCGGCTCGACGATGGTGCGCGTGGGCCGGGCGGTGTTCGGCAGCCGGCCCGCCAAAGTCACTTCAACGGTTTGACCTTTCCACACGAAGCCGACAGCCACTTGCCCTGGCCGTCCAGCGTCGTGCTCACCGGCTTGCCCTGGTGCGTGGTCTTCATCAGCATCTTCATGGTGTAGGCGGTGTCGCCGCTGAAGGTGTAGGTGCCTTCGCCCGAAGAGGGCGGGTTCTTGCAGACGAAATTCATTTTGAGGGTGTTGGCGCTGCGCGAGGTGACGGTGGTGGTGCAGTCCCCCTCGGTCTGCACCGGCATGTCCTGTTTTGCTGCCATCTCGGGCGTGATGCAAACCTTCATGGCCATGCCGCCACCAGCGCCAGCGGTGGGCATGGTCATGTTCACGCCTTGTTTGGCCATCATGTCCTGCATCATCTTTTTCTCGGCCGGCGACATGCCCGCCATCTGCTGCTGCATCTGCGCCATCGCCTTGTCCATCTCGGCATTGCCCCCCATTTTCTGGGTGATTTCCCACAGGCCGGGTTGGGTGGTTTGGGCGTGGGCGACGCCGAAACATGAGAGGGCACTCAGCAGCAAGGTGGTTGAGAGGCGTGACATGGGGACTCCTGGAAGTGGTGCGCCCATTGTGCGAAGGCAGCCCCTGCTGTCAACGCCTGTGTCAACGGATCACATGGGGTATCACAAAGGCAGTCGCGAACTGTTCTTTACCTCTTCCATCACCGCATACGTGCGCGTCTCGCGCACGCCGGGCAATTGCCACAGCACGCTGCCGGCGAAGTCGCGGTAGGCGGCCATGTCGGCCATGCGGGTCTTGAGCAGGTAGTCAAAGCCGCCGGCCACCATGTGGCACTCCATGATCTCGTCGCGCACCTGTACCGCGGCCTTGAACTCGTTGAACACATTGGGCGTGGTGCGGTCGAGCAGCACTTCAACGAACACCATCATCCCGCGCCCGAGCTTGAGCGGGTTCAGCCGTGCCTCGTAACCGAGGATGAAGCCGTCGCGTTGCAGGCGCTGGGTGCGTGCCAGCACGGCGGTGGGTGAGAGCGCCACCGCCTCGGCGAGCTTGAGGTTGGTGATGCGGCCGTCGGCCTGCAGCAGCTTGAGGATCTTGAGGTCGATGCGGTCGGGCTCGGTGGCTTGGGCTTCCATGACTGTGAATTATCCAGTTGAGAGATCATGTTTTGGTGAGAAATTTTGTCTTACTGGCGAGAACATACGCAGATTCACAAACCGCTGCCAGCCTTGGAGCCCTTCATGCCGCGCACCACCGACCGCCTGCCCTTTCCCTACCGCCCCGAAGCCGGTGTGCTGGCCCACCGCCTGAGCGCGCTGCAGGGTGCGCTGGACTGGGCCGCTGCAGCCACGCAGGCCGCACCCTGGGTGCGCGCGGTGCGCGAGAACCCACCGCCGTTCTGGGCCATGGAAAGTCTGCTGAAGGAATACCCCATTTCCAGCGCGGAAGGCCTGGCCCTCATGCGTCTGGCCGAAGCACTGCTGCGTGTACCCGACGCCGAAACCGCGATTGCGCTGACGGCCGATCAGCTGGGCCGTGCGGATTTCGATGGGGCGGCGGACTCAACCTTGGCGCGTTTGTCGTCCACGGCGATTGCCATGTCGAAGAAGTTTCTGCCAGACGCGAGCACCGAGTCCGGCCTCATGGTCAAGCTGGGCGCACGCACGGTGGTGGCCGCTACGCTGCGCGCGGTGCAGTTGCTGGGTCGCCAGTTCGTGCTGGGGCAGACCATTGAAGAAGGCATGAAGGAGGCGGCGTCGGCGCGCAAGCGCCAGGCCAACCTGAGTTTCAGCTTCGACATGCTGGGCGAGGGCGCCCGCACCGACGCCGACGCGCTGCGCTATCTGGCGAGCTACCAGAACGCAATTGCGGCCATAGCCCGCACGGCCGACCCGAAGCGCGCACCGAGCCAGAACGACGGCATCTCCATCAAGCTCAGCGCCCTGCACCCGCGCTACGAAGATGCACAACACGAACGCGTGATGCGCGAACTCGTTCCCCGCGTGTGGACGCTGTGCGAAGGCGCGGCCGCCGCCAACCTGAACCTCACGATCGACGCCGAGGAGGTCGACCGGCTCGAACTTTCGCTGGACGTATTCGAGGCGTTGGCGAAGCTCGTGGCACAACATTGCCCGCAGTGGCAGGGTTTTGGTCTGGCGTTGCAGGCCTACCAGACGCGCGCGGTTGAACTCATTGAACACGTGGCGGCGCTGGGGCGGCAATATCAGTTGAAGTTCATGTGCCGCCTGGTCAAGGGGGCCTACTGGGACGCCGAGATCAAGCGCGCGCAAGAGCAGGGTCTGCCCGCCTACCCGGTGTTCACGCAGAAGCCGCACACCGATGTGAGCTACCTCGCGTGTGCGCAGGCGCTGTTCAACGCGGCCGACGCAATCTACCCGCAGTTCGCCACGCACAACGCCGGTACCATCGCAGCGATTTTGCAGATGGGCACCGCTTGCGCAGCGCCGTTCGAACTGCAGCGCCTGCACGGCATGGGCGAGGGCATCTACCGCGAGGTGTTGAAGAACCCGGCCGTGTCGTGCCGCGTTTACGCTCCAGTGGGCGCACACCGCGACCTGCTGGCGTACCTGGTTCGCCGCCTGCTGGAGAACGGCGCCAACTCGTCCTTCGTGCACCAGCTCGCCGACGAATCGGTGGGCATGGACGAGCTGCTGCTATCGCCGCTGGAGCAGTCGAACCCCGGGGCCATGACCTCCACGCTGCCGCTGCCGCCCGACCTGTATGGGTCGAAGCGCCACAACAGCCTGGGGCTGGACCTGGCCGTGGTGGCGCACCGCGAGCCGCTTCTGGCCGCGCACGCTTCGCTGATGGTGCCCACCGTGCCCGAGGCCACGGGCTTGGAAGCGCAGGCTGCCGTGGCAAAGGCCGTGCAGGCCTTCGCGGGCTGGAACCACACGCCTGTGGGCGAACGAGCCGCCACGCTGCGCCGCGCGGCCGACGCGATGCAGCAGCAACTGCCGCGCCTGTGCGCGCTGCTGGTGAAGGAGGCGCACAAAGGTTGGGGCGACGCGGTGTCGGAGGTGCGCGAAGCCATCGACTTCCTGCGTTACTACGCGAACGATGCCGAGCGCGTGATGGCGCCGCAGTCTCTCCCGGGGCCCACGGGCGAAAGCAACACCCTGCGCATGGAAGGCCGCGGCGCCTGGGTCTGCATCAGCCCGTGGAATTTCCCGCTCGCCATCTTCGCGGGCCAGGTGGCCGCCGCGCTGGCCACCGGCAACACGGTGCTGGCCAAGCCGGCCGAGCAGACGCCCGCCATCGCGTTTGAGGCGGTGAAGCTGCTGCACGCCGCCGGTGTACCGGCCGGTGCCTTGCAGTTGCTGCATGGCCCGGGTGAAACGGTGGGCGCCGCGCTGGTGGCGCAACCTGGTATCGCGGGCGTGGTGTTCACCGGCTCCACCCAGGTGGCCAAGATCATCCAGCGCGCGCTGGCCGCCAAAGACGGCCCGATCATCCCGCTGATCGCCGAGACCGGTGGCATCAACGCGATGCTGGTGGACAGCACGGCGCTGCCCGAGCAGGTGGCGGACGCGGTGGTGCAGAGCGCGTTCCGCAGCGCGGGCCAGCGCTGCTCGGCGCTGCGCCTGCTGTGTGTGCACGAGGCGATTGCCGATGGCGTGATCGAGATGATTGAAGGTGCCGCGAAGGAGCTGGTCGTGGGCGAACCGTCCGATCTGGCCACCGACCTCGGCCCGGTGATCGATACCGAGGCGTTCGAGGGCATCACCCGCCACCTGCAGCGCCTGCACACCGACGCAAAGCCCCTGCTGGGCAGCCTCCGTGCCACACACGCGCAGCCGCATGTGATCGCACCGCAGATGTTCGAGGTGGGCGCCATCGCCGAGGTGACGCAGGAAATCTTCGGCCCGGTGCTGCAGGTGGTGCGCTGGGGTGGCGACCCGATGGCCGTGATGCAGCAGATCAACGCGCTGGGCTACGGCCTCACGCTGGGCATTCAGACCCGCATCGACAGCCGCGCGCTGGCGCTGGCCGGCGCGGCGCGTGTGGGCAACGTCTACGTGAACCGCAACATGATCGGCGCCGTGGTGGGCGTGCAGCCCTTCGGCGGCGAAGGCCTGAGCGGCACCGGCCCGAAAGCGGGCGGCCCCAACTACCTGCTGCGCTTCTGCGCCGAGCAGACCCTGACCATCAATACCACCGCCGCTGGCGGCAACGTGGCGCTGTTCACCGGTTGAGGTGTCATCCCGGCACCAACATGCCCGAGGTCGGGTTCTCCAGCATCGCGTCCAGGGCATCAATCGGTAGCGGCTTCGAGAACAGGTGCCCCTGGAACTGGTCGCAGCCCTGGTAGGCCAGAAAGTCGCGCTGCTCCTGCGTCTCCACGCCCTCGGCCACCACCTGCAGGCTCAGGCTCTGCGCCAGTGCGATGATGGCGCGCGAGATCGCGGCGTCGTTGGGGTCGGTCAGCACGTCGGCCACAAAGCCCTTGTCGATCTTGAGCTGGTCCAGTGGCAGGCGCTTGAGCACCGAGAGCGAGGAATAGCCCACGCCGAAGTCGTCGAGCGAGAGTGTCACGCCCAGGGCCTTGAGCATGCCCATCTTGCCGATCGTGATCTCCATGCGGTCGGCCAGCAGGCTCTCGGTCATTTCCAGCTTGAGCCGGTGCGGCCGGATGCCGGTGCGCTGGATGGCGGCCATCACCATGTCCACAAAATCGGGGTGGCGGAACTGGCGCACGCTCACGTTCACCGCGATGCTCAGGCTTGCGGTCTGCGGGCGGTGCGCCCAGGCGGCGAGCTGCTCGCAAGCGGTCTCCAGCACCCACTGACCCAGCGGCAGGATGAGGCCGGTGTCCTCGGCCACAGGAATGAAGTCGGCTGGAAACACCAGCCCACGCTCAGGGTGTTGCCAGCGCACCAGGGCTTCCACGCCGGTGATCACGCCCACCCGGTCCACCTGCGGCTGGTAGTGCACCACGAACTGCGCCTCGCGCAGGGCCACGCGCAGGTCGGAGCTCACAGTGGCGTTGGCACTCACCGTGGCCTGCATGCCGGGGTCGAAGAAGCACACCGTGTTTCGCCCCAGCGACTTGGCCTGGTACATGGCCAGGTCGGCCTGCTTGAGCAGTTCACCCACGTCGTTGTGATCACCATTGAACGAGGTCACGCCGATGCTCGGGGTGGCGAACTGCTGGTGGCCGGTGAGCTGGAACGGCTCACGCAAGGTGTTGAGCACCTTCTCCGCCAGCGCCCGCGCCTTGTAGGCGGCGGCTTCGGGGTCGGTGCTCAGGTCGTCCACCATCACCACAAACTCGTCCCCGCCCAGACGCGCCACCATGTCGGTCTTGCGCACGCTGCGCGTGAGGCGAGAAGCCACTTTTTGCAGCAGCTGGTCGCCCATGTGGTGACCCAGCGTGTCGTTGAGCACCTTGAAGTTGTCCAGGTCGATGAACATCAGCGCACCGTGCTGGCCCGATCGGGCACTGGCCGCCAGCGCCTGCTGCAGGCGGTCGAGCAGCAGCTGGCGGTTGGGCAGGTCGGTGAGTGCGTCGTAGAACGCGAGGTGGCGGATCATGTCTTCGGCGGTCTTGCGCTGTGTGATGTCGCGGCCCACCGCCACCCAGTGCGTCACGTCCTCGGCGTTGGCCTGGACCGAGACCACTTCCAGCTCGACCCAGAACAGCGCACCGTTCTTGCGCCGCACCATCAGTTCTGTGCGGGCCTGCTGGTTTTGCTGCAGGCCCTCGGCCAGCGCCTTGAGCTTGGTGATGGCCGGGTCGAGCTCAAGCAGCATGCGCGGCGTCTGCCCCAGCACCTCGGCGCGGGTGTACCCGGTGTGCTGCTCGAACGCGTCGTTGACGAACACGATGCGGGGTTCCTGCGTGTTGGCGCCGGTTTCTGCGATGGCCACGATGTCGTTGAGCCGTGACACGCTGGTCTCCAGCAACATGAGCTGCTCTTGCGAGCGGCGGCGCTCGGTCACGTCGCGGAAGTACACCGCCAGCCCCTCGGCGAACGGGTAAGCGCGCACCTCCAGCCACTTGCCCAGCGTGGGGAAAAACTCCTCCAGCTCCACCCGGCGGTTGGTGTTGAGCGAGCGGGTGAGCTTCTCCTTGAGCCGGTTGGCCAGGCCGCCCGTGAAGTCCTTCCAGACCTCTTCGCCCAGCAGCTCGGCTGTGGTCTTCTGCAGCAGGCGTTCGCTCTCCTGGTTGAGGTAGGTGAAGCAGCACTGGCGGTCCAGCGTGACGAAGGCCTCGGTGATGCTGGCCAGCGTGGTGGTCAGGCGCATGGCCAGACGCAGCGTGTCCTGCTGGGCCTGCTTCTGTGCCGAGATGTCCTGGATCGCTCCCTGGATGCGCAGGATCTGCCCGTCCTTGTTGCGCACCGCCGTGCCCACGGTGCGCACCCATTTGGGCGTGCCACCCTCCACCATGATCTGGATCTCTTCGTCAAACCCCTCGCCGCTGAGCTTGCAGCGCTCCAGACGCTGGCGGATGCCGCTGCGCCACTCGGGGTTGTAGCGTTGCACCATGGCGTCGAGCGAGACGACGTGGCTGTGATCCGCCAAGCCCAGAATGGTGGCGAATTCGTCCGAATGGGTGACCAGACCGGTGGAGACCTGCATCGACCAGCTGCCCGCGCCCGCCGTGTGTTCGGTCAGGTTGAGGCGGCTCTCGCTTTCGCGCAGGACGTTCAGGTTGTACTGCTCACTGATTTCGCAGCGGCGCCACAGCGCCAGCACGTCGGCCGCGTGGGCCGACAGCAAGCCCATCGTGGGGTCTGCCAGGCGGCTGTTGGCCCGAGGCGTGGTGTCCAGCAGCAGCAGGGCCAGGCCTGGTTGGCCGCTGGTGGCGGCCACCGGCAACCAGTGCGCATGGCGCATCGTTTGCCACTCCGCCCCGGTTTCACCACCGGCCTGTGTCTCTTGCGCTGCGGGGTCGGCCACGCAGGCTTCCCGGGCGCGCTCTGCGAAAACCTGCTCGCTGTACCGGGCCGCGCTGGCGGCCGTTTCGTCGGAAACGCCGTGCAGCCCCAGCACAAGAGGCGGCCACTGGGCGGTGTCCAGCACCAGGGCGGCCGCACAGCCCCCCAGGCTGGCGGCCAGCTGGGCCAGCCGGTGGAAACCGGCGTAGTCCCGGGTACTCGCCCATGTGCCCGTGGCCTCGAAGTCGGTTTCTTTGCTCAGCGCACCGAGTGGTGTGGGGGATCCGTTTCGCATGGAGGTCAGTGCCGCAGGGTTGGGAGCTCAAGAAGAGCGGGCTTTGTCATGGTTCGCACACACAGTTCGTTCATGCTTCACGCTGGGAATGTGAACAAGGTCACAGGTCTGGCGGCCAGTCCGCGAATTTGTAACAAACCTCTGATTTTTCGTTACTTCTGTTCTACCATGGCGTTCCGCTCAAGGATCCCATGGCCTCAGAGGCGCATGGATGCGACGACAGAAACGAACTTGGGAGTCGATTGTGAGCACACTTGCAGAACTCAGGCAACACAGCGATGTGCCGAGCTTGAAATCCGCCCTGCACCAGCTTTGCAGCGAGTTCGGCCGCATCACGCGCCTGGACATCCTCACCGCGATGCACGAAGGCACGAAGCAGGCCATCTGTTTCCTGCGCATGGAGCGTCCCGAGCAGGAACAGCAGCTCATGAAGAGCCTGGGCGTGGGCCGGTTCGGCGGCGAGGTGGTCTTTGTGTTGAACCTCAACACGCCCGTGGCGGCCAACGATTTCGGCCCTTCGTCCCAGTGGGCCGACTCCGACATCTACTGACACAGTTCCCCGCTTTCCACCGTTGCAGGCCCTTTTCAGGGCCTGTTTTGTTGTGTGCGCGGCTGTCGCGACATCGACCGCAACCGGGCCCGATGCAGCGCAGAATTCCTTCATGAAAACCGTGCGCTCGCCCTTGCAGGCTCAGATCGTCGAATGGCTCGTCGCGCCGGGCGATGCGGTGTGCCGGGGCGACCTGCTGGTGGTGCTGGAGGCCATGAAGATGGAGCACGAACTGCGTGCCCAGGCCGATGGGCGGGTGCTGGCTTTGCTGTTTGAAGCCGGGGAACCGGTGGGCTTGAACGACGCACTGCTGCAGTTCGAACCATCGACAACCGTCACCGACACCGCCGAGATGGACGCCGATGCGCCCGGGCGCCCCGGCCCCGGCCTGCGGCCCGACCTGCAGGCCATGCTGGCGCGCGAGGCGCTCACCCAGGACGCCGCCCGCCCCGAGGCAGTGGCGCGACGCCATGCGCTGGGGTTACGCACCGCCCGGGAAAACATCGCCGACCTGTGCGACGCGGGCAGCTTCATCGAATACGGCGCACTGGCGGTGGCAGCCCAGCGGACCCGACGCAGCGCTGAAGACCTGGTGGCCAACACGCCGGCCGACGGCATGGTCACCGGCATGGCTTCTGTGAATGCGGCGCAGGTGGGCGCCGAGCGGGCGCGCACCGTGGTGTTGGCCTACGACGCGACCGTGCTGGCCGGCACCCAAGGCATGCGCAACCACCAGAAGACGGATCGCCTGCTGGGCATTGCGCTGGCGCAAAAACTGCCCGTGGTCCTGTTTGCCGAAGGCGGAGGTGGCCGGCCGGGGGACACCGACATGCCCATCGTGGCGGGGCTGCACGTGGGCACCTTCGCCGCCTTCGCCCGCCTTTCGGGCGAGGTGCCGGTGGTGGGCATCGTCGCCGGGCGCTGCTTCGCCGGCAACGCCGCGCTGCTGGGCTGCAGCGACGTGATCATTGCCACCCGCGGCAGCAACATCGGCATGGGCGGGCCCGCCATGGTCGAAGGCGGGGGGCTGGGGAATTACCGCCCCGAGGAGATCGGGCCGAGCGAGGTGCAGCACGCCAACGGGGTCATTGACGTGCTGGTGGACGACGAGGCACAGGCGGTCGCGGCCGCGCGGCACTGGCTGTCGTTCTTCCAGGGGCGTCTGAATGTCTGGACCGCGCCCGATGCACTGGCGTTGCGCGATGCCGTTCCCGAGAACCGGCTGCGCGCCTACGACACGCGGCGGGTGATGCAGGGACTGGTCGACGAGGGCAGCCTGCTGTCCTTGCGCACCGGGTTCGGCGTGGGCATCCACACGGCGCTGGCACGCATCGAGGGGCGCCCCCTGGGCTTGATCGCCAACAACCCGCTGCACCTCGGAGGCGCCATTGACGCCGATGCGGCCGACAAGGCGGCGCGGTTCATGCAGCTGTGCAACGCCCACGGTCTGCCCATCGTGAGTCTGGTGGACACACCCGGGTTCATGGTGGGGCCGGCCGCAGAAGCGCAGGCCCAGGTGCGCCACGTGAGCCGGCTGTTCGTGGTGGCCGCCAAACTGCGCGTTCCCTTCTTCAGTGTGGTGTTGCGCAAGGGTTATGGGCTGGGTGCCATGGGCATGGCCGCTGGCGGATTTCACGCGCCAGTGTTCACGGTGGCCTGGCCCACCGGTGAGTTCGGCGCAATGGGGCTGGAAGGCGCCGTGCGGCTGGGCTACCGCAAGGAGCTGCAGGCGGTGACTGAAGGTGCCGACCGCGAGGCACTGTACCAGCGGCTGGTGGCCGAGCAGTACACCAAGGGGTCGGCCGAACAGATGGCCACCACGCTGGAGATCGACGCGGTGATCGACCCGGCGCAGACGCGCCACTGGTTGGTGCAGGGCTTGGAGGGCGCCAAGGTGGCCGAGCCATCGGCCACCCGCTTCATCGACACCTGGTGACCAGGGTCAGGCCCACCCGATCAGATGAGGTCGCCGAAGCCGGTGTTGCGCACCGTGGCATTGACGGTCTGTGGTGCCGTCTGGTTGATGTTGATCCAGAACTCGCACACGTGCTTCATGGCGCTCAGAAACTGGGAAAACTCGGTCGGTTTGGCGATGTAGGCGTTGGTGCCGGCGTCGTAGGCGCGCAGCAGGTCGCTCGGTTCGGTGGACGAGGTGAGCACCACCACCGGGATGTTGTGCAGCAGGTCGCTGCCCTTGATTTCCTTGAGCACGCCGATGCCGTCGAGCAAGGGCATCTTGAGGTCGAGCAACACCAGAACGGGGTTGCTGCCGGAGCGGTTGCTGAAGCCGTTGCGCCGGTGCAGGTAGTCCAGCGCCTGCATGCCGTCGGAGACGTGGGTGACACGCCCGTCCAGACCGTGGCGCGAGAGCGCCAGCTTCGTCAGTTCTGCGTCGTCGGGGTTGTCCTCGACCAGAAGAATCGCATCGGCGTTTTTGCTCATGATTCCAGGGGGGCAGGCATCGAATCCAGGGTGGCATCCGACAATCCAGGGCCCTCAAAAGGTAGGGAGAAATAAAAGACACTGCCGGCACCGAGCTCGCTTTCGGCCCAGATGCTGCCGCTGTGCCGTTCGATGATGCGCCGGGTGAGTGCCAGGCCGATACCCGTACCTTCGAATTCCGAAGCCCGGTGCAACCGTTGAAACACGCCGAACAGCTTCTGCGCGTATTTTGTGTCGAAACCCACACCATTGTCACGGACAAAGAAGGTGTAGCCCACCACCGGATCGACGCTCCAGCCCACCTCGATGCGCGATCGTTCACGTGGCCGGCTGTATTTGTAGGCATTGCCCAACAGGTTGGCCCACACCTCGCGCAGCAGCAGGGCGTCACCCTGGACCACCGGCAGGTCGGGAGCAACCACCCAGTCCACCACCCGGCCCTCGGTGTCGTGCCCGATCTGGGCCACCACCGCTTCGACCAGCAACTGGAAGTCCACCGGTGTGACGTTGACCGCAGCACGCCCCAGGCGCGAAAACGCCAGCAGGCCGTCGATGAGCTGGCTCATGTGCCGCGCAGAATTGCCGATGGTGTTGAGGTAGCGCGCGCTCACCTCGTCGCACTGGCTGCCCATGTGTTCTTCGAGCAAGCTGACAAAGCTGGAGATGTGGCGCAGCGGCGAGCGCAGGTCGTGCGACACCGAATAGGAGAAGGATTCGAGGTCCTTGTTGGCGGCCAGCAGCTGTTCGGTGCGTTCGACCACCCGGTTTTCCAGCTCGTCGTTGATGTTGCGCATCAGGTCGTCAAGCCGCTTGGCGTCGGTCATGTCGCGGTTGATCTTGGCAAAGCCGCGCAGCTCGCCGCTGTCGTCGCGCAACGCGATCAGCACCGAGTGCGACCAGTACTGCGTGCCGTCCTTGCGTGTGTGCCAGTTGTGCAGTTCGTGCTGGCCGCGCGAGGCTGCCAGCCGCAGCATCTGGTCTGCGCGCACCCGTCCGTGCTCCGGGTTGGCAGGGTCGAACAGCACGCCATAGTGCCGGCCCAGCATCTGGGTCGGTGAATAACCGTCCATGCGTTGGGCGCTGTCGGTCCAGTCGGTGATCAGGCCCTCGGCGTCCATGAAGAAGATGCAGTAGTCACGCAGGTTGTCCACCATCAGGCGGAAACGCTGCTCGGCTTCCAGCAGCTCGGCGGAACGTTCACGCACGCGTTGTTCGAGCTCTTCATTGAGGTTGCTCACGCGCTCTTCGATCAGCTTGCTCTCGGTGATGTCGATGATCTGGACGAACAGACCCACGACCTGACCGTTCTGCACATCGGGCAGGTATCGGGCGCTGACAAAGATCTGTTTGCCGTTCACCGCAGGGCGCCAGGCCGTGAAGTTCTGCTCCTGCCCGGTCAGCGCTGCCTGCATGCGGGGTTGTATGTCGGCCCAGACCTCGGGGCGCACGCACTGGCTGATGTGCTGACCCATGATGCGAACCGGGTCCATGCCGTACACACGCAGGTGTTCCGCGTTGGCAAAGCGGAAGCGAAGTCCGGCGTCCAGGTAGGCGATCAGGCCGGGCACATGGTCGGTGATGGTCTGCAGGAAGCGCTGGCTGTCGCGCAACGAAGTTTCGGCCGCCTTGCGATGCGTGATGTCCACCACCGTGGTGTTGCTGCGCAGGAACCGGCCATCCTTGTCCCGCACCGCCGACGAAGACAGCAGTGCATGGAAGGTGCTGCCGTCGCGCCGCTGCATCCGGTATTCCACGCCTTCAAGCGCATCGTCCTTGAGGATCTTGCGCATGCGCGCTTCGAGCAGCGGCACGTCGGTGGACGGGATGACGTCGCGAAAGCCGAGTTTGCCCACCACCTCGTCGCGGCTGTACCCCAGCCACCCCAGTTCGGTGTCGTTGATGGACACGAAGGTGCCCTGGATGTCGAGCGAGTGGTAGCCGCAGGGGGCCTGGTTGTAGAGGGCCTGGGCCTGGCTCAGGGCCTGGTTGAGCTGGCAGTTCGCGTGGCTCACCAGATCTTCCGAGGCCTTGCGCTCGGTGATGTCGAGCATCTGGATGAACAGGCCGTCAACGCGGCCGTCGTGCCAGTACGGGGTGTAGTCGATCCTGGCGTAGAACGCCGAACCGTCCGGAAATACGCGCTCGCCTTCAAAGCGTTGGGGCTCTCCGGCCAGGGCACTTTCCAGGCGCGGGCGTGCTGCCTCGAAGTCCTCTCTTCGTGCAATGCTGCTCAGGTGCTTGCCCACCAGGGTATCGGGATTGCCATCGAGCCAGCGCGCATAACTGGTGTTGGCAAAGCGGCAGATCAGGTCGCGGTCAAAGAACGCGAGCTGCACCGGGACGCTGCTGGCCACGGTCTGCAGAAAATTGCGCTGTGCTGCCAGAGCCACTTCGGCCGCCTTGCGCTCGGTGATGTCCACCAGCGCGTTGACCGTGCGAACAAAGCGCCCGTTGGAGTCCGTCACCGCGGTGCTGCTGATCAAGGCGATGAAACTGCTGCCGTCGCGCCGGATCACCGTGAACTCGGTGGGCTCCAGTTTTTCGCCAGCCACGATGCGCGCCAGCCGCGCCCGTGCCATGGGCACTTGCTCCGGGCTCAGCAGATCACGAAAGTGAACCTTGCCAATGATCTCTTCGCGCTCGTAACCCAGCCATTCCAGTTCGGTGCGGTTCATCATCACCAGCGTGCCGGTGGCATCGACCGAGTGGTAACCACAGGGGGCCTTGTCGTAGAGGGCCTGCGACTCGGCCAGCGCCATGCTGATCCGCTCTTTGGCCTCGGCCAGTTCCTCGGTGCGCTGCCGCACCGCGTCTTCCAGCTCTACATTGAAGCGCTGGATGCTTTCCTGCTGCAGATGCTGTTCGGTGATGTCGCGCGACACCGCGAGCAGCAGCACAGGCCGCCCCTGGGCGTCGCAGATCGGCGTGACCATGGTGTCCCACCATTTGGGCGTGCCCTTGAAGGTGGGCCCATAGGCCACGAAGCGCGCGCTCTCACCACGCTTGGCAGAGGCGATCGACTCCCGCGCCAGTTGCACGCCGTCGTCGGGCCACCAGTCGACCCAGTCGCCCATGCGAACCTGTTCGAAGTCGTCCACCTCCACCAGGCGGCAGCCCTGCGCCGTCATCTGGATCACGCGGCCCTCCAGGTCGAGCACCTTGGTGCAGTCGGGGCTGCTGGCGATGATCTGGCGGTTGAGCTCGTCCTTGATGCGCGCGTCGGCCTCGAGCTCGCGCATCGGGGTGATGTCCTGCATGAAGCCGAGCTGGCTGGTCACGTTGCCGTGCTCGTCCCTCAAGGGTGAATTGCGCGTCAGCACATGCACCACGTCGTTGCCAGGTCGGACCACCCGGAACTCCAGGCTCAGGCTCTCACCGGTGGAAATCCCGCGCACCCAGTGCTCCTGCACGCGCTCAAGATCATCGGGATGGATCCGGTCGAGCCAGCCGAAGTTGGGGAAGTCGTGTTTGTCGAGCGCAAAGATCTCCTGCAGCCGCGCGTCGACATGGGTGAGCAGGCCGGCCTGGTCGGTGCGAAAGATGCCGATCGGGAAGGCGCTGCCCAGTGCGGCAAAGAGCGCCTCGTACTCCAGCTGCGCAGCCGCCACCGGGGAGTCCTTGTCCGCGTCAAGCGCCATTTCGAGCGAGAGCGGCAGGTCCGCGTGCCAGTGAACCTCGGGAGTTGAGCCCTCGTGCAGGCTGCCGCCCAGTTTTTCGGCATAGCTGCGTCGCAGATGCAGGTTCTCCGCCTTGAGGGTCTCGATCTCCAACAGCAACGCCCGTTCACGGGCCGAGATCATGACCTCGGGCCGGTTCGCATCCAGGCGGCTGTCTTTCGGAGGGAAGAGAGCACTCATCGATCAACTGTACCCCAGGGGGCACCGTGTCGAATGTGATATTTGACCCTCAGAAACGGGGCAGTTCGGGGTGTGCCAGACGCCCGCCGCGCACCAGCATCTTTCCGTACTCAGCACAACGTTGCAGCGTGGGAATGACCTTGCCCGGATTGAGTAGCGATTTGGTATCAAAAGCCCGCTTCACGCTGAACATCTGCTCGTTTTCCTCGGGCGAGAACTGCACGCACATGCTGTTGAGCTTTTCCACGCCCACGCCGTGCTCGCCGGTGACCGTGCCACCCATGGCCACGCTGGTCTCCAGGATGTCGGCGCCGAAGAGTTCGCAGCGGTGCAGCTGGTCGGCGTCGTTGGCATCGAACAGGATCAACGGGTGCAGGTTGCCGTCGCCCGCGTGGAACACATTGGCGCAGCGCAGACCGTACTTCTTCTCCATCTCGGCGATCGCCAGCAGGATGTCGGCCAGGCGCTTGCGCGGGATGGTCGAGTCCATGCACATGTAGTCGGGGCTGATGCGCCCGCTGGCCGGAAACGCGTTCTTGCGACCGCTCCAGAAGCGCAGGCGCTCGGCTTCGTCCTGGCTCACGGCAATGGCGGTGGCGCCGCAGCGGCGCAGCACGGCGCTCATGCGGCCGATCTCTTCTTCCACTTCTTCGGGCGTGCCATCGCTTTCGCACAGCAGGATGGCCTCGGCGTTCAGGTCGTAGCCGGCGTGCACGAAATCTTCCACCGCTGCCGTCATGGGTTTGTCCATCATTTCCAGCCCGGCCGGGATGATGCCGGCGGCGATGACGGACGCCACCGCGTCGCCGGCTTTGCGGATGTCGTCGAAGCTGGCCATGATGCAGCGCGCCAGCAGCGGCTTGGGCACCAGCTTCACGGTGACTTCGGTGGTCACGGCCAGCATGCCTTCGCTGCCGATGATCAGCGAGAGCAGGTCGAAGCCCGGCACATCCAGCGCTTCGCCGCCGAAGGTGACGGGCTCACCTTCGACGGTGAAGCCTCGCACCTGCAGCACGTTGTGCACCGTCAGACCGTATTTGAGGCAGTGCACGCCGCCGGAGTTTTCGGCCACGTTGCCGCCGATGGTGCATGCGATCTGGCTGCTCGGGTCTGGCGCGTAGTACAGGCCGTGCGGTGCGGCGGCTTCCGAGATGGCGAGGTTGCGCACACCGGCTTGCACCACCGCCGTGCGCGAGCGCGGGTCAATCTGGAGGATGCGGTTGAACTTGGCCAGCGACATCGTCACCCCCAGGGCGTGCGGCATGGCACCACCCGAGAGGCCGGTGCCCGCGCCACGCGCCACCACCGGCACGTCCAGCGCATGGCAGGCCTTGAGCACGGCCGACACCTGCGCTTCGGTCTCGGGCAGCACCACCACCAGCGGGCGCTCGCGGTAGGCGGTGAGGCCGTCGCATTCGTAGGGCACCGTGTCTTCGGATTGCCAGAGCAACGCGTGGGCAGGCACTACGGCCTGCAGGGCACGCACCACCTCGGCCTGGCGCGTGGCGCGCTGGAGCTGGGTGGCCTGGGCGGGGAGGGTGGGTGCGTTCATGGCGGGCTCGGGATGTCTGCAGGGTGGCTTGCCCAGTTTAGGACAACGCTCCTGTTGTGGTTTGAAGAAACTTGCAGACCTCTTGAAATTTCCGACGGTCAACATCAATTGATGAACACCCGAAGCCGCCATGCGGCGGAACCGTTCAACCCCTTCTTCAGGAGTCAGTGCCATGAACCGTTTGATTGCCCGCAGCCACCTGTTCGACGATTTTTTCAAGGACGTCGCCCCTGGCTTTTACGTCAAGCCCCTGCACGGCGAGGGCTTGCCCGCGCAGATCAGGATCGACGTGAAGGAGACGCCTGAGGCCTATGCGGTGGAAGCCGAGGTGCCCGGTGTGTCGCGTGAAGACATCCAGGTCACCATCGACGGGCCGGTGGTCACCTTGCGCGCTGAAATTCGCCAGCAGGACAGCCAGACCGAGGGCGAAAAACTGCTGCGAAGCGAGCGCTTCTACGGAGCCGTCTCGCGCAGTTTCCAGCTGCCGCAGGACATCGACAACGCCGCGTCAAAGGCGAAGTACGAGAACGGTGTGTTGCAGCTGACGCTGCAGAAAAAACTGCCTACCGCTGGCCAACGCCTCACGATAGAGTGATCAACCGACAGCCTTCTTGAGCCAATCGGCAAACGCCGCGCACTCCCACCGGTCCATGGTGCCGGTGCGCCAGCACAGGTAGTGCGCGTGCGGGCTGGGCACGTGGCGGCTGTAGAGCGGCACCAGCGTGCCGTGCTCGAGCCACGGTGCGGCGAGTTTGAGCCGCACCAAGGCCACGCCCATGCCGGCGGCAGCGCCGTCGCACATCAGGCCGATGTCGTTGAACTGCGAGCCTTCGTTGGGCTCGGGCCAGTCGAGGTCGTGCGCCGCGAACCAGGTGCGCCACGGCTCCAGCGGGCTGCGCAGCAGCGGCACGTTTTCCAGGTCTTGCGCCGTGTCAAACGGGCCGTGTTCACGAACGAACGACGGTGAGGCCAGCGGTGTCACTTCGTCCTTCATCAGGCAGACGTGTTCCACGTCGGCGTATCGGCCCGTGCCGAAACGCACGGTGAGGTCGGCGTCTTCAGCCACCACGTCCAGCAGCGGAATGCTCACCTGCAGCGTGAGATCGATCTCGGGGTAGGCGTCACTGAACTGTTTCAGGCGCGGCAACAACACCGAACGCGCAAACGTGGGCGTGACGGCCACCCGCAGCTTGCGCCGCCCGGGCGCGGCGGCGTTGCTGGGAAACTTCTGCAAGGTGGCCAAGCCGTCGCGCACGTGGGCCAGGTACTCGCTGCCTTCGGTGGTCAGCGAAAAATCGGCCCGCCCGAACAGCTTGGTGCCCAGGATCTGCTCCAGTTGTTTGATGCGGTGGCTGACCGCGCTCGGCGTCACGTTGAGCTCGTCCGCCGTCTGGGTGACGCTGCGCAGGCGCGCCAGCGCCTCAAACGTCAGCAGACACTGGATCGGCGGAATCCTGATCATTTAAAGACGACCGTCTTGTGTCCGTTGAGCAGCACGCGGTGTTCGCTGTGCCATTTCACGGCCCGCGCCAGCACCTGGCTCTCGGTGTCGCGGCCGCGCGCGGTGAGGTCTTCCACCGTGTCGGTGTGGTCCACGCGGGCCACGTCCTGTTCGATGATCGGACCTTCGTCCAGGTCGGCGGTCACGTAGTGGGCGGTGGCGCCGATCAGCTTCACGCCGCGGTCGTGCGCCTGGTAGTAGGGCTTGGCGCCCTTGAAGCTGGGCAGGAAACTGTGGTGGATGTTGATCGCCTTGCCCGCGAGTTCGCGGCACAGGTCGTTGCTGAGCACTTGCATGTAACGCGCCAGCACCACGAGCTCGGCGCCTTCGCTGCGGATGATGTCGAGCTGCTTCGCCTCGGCCTGGGCCTTGGTGGCCGCCGTCACCGGAATATGGTGGAAGGGCACGTTGTAACCGGCAGCGAGCTGATAAAAGTCACGGTGGTTGCTGATGATGGCGCGAATGTCGAGCGGCAGCAGACCGCTCTTCCAGCGGAACATCAGGTCGTTGAGGCAGTGGCCTTCCTTGCTGACGAAGATCACCGTGCGCACCGGCTCGGCCAGCGGGTGCAGGCTCCAACGCATGCCAAAGGGCTCGGCGAACAGTTTCAGGCGCAGGCGCAGGTCGTCCTGGGTGAGCTGGGCGCAGGCGAATTGCACGCGCATGAAGAACAGGCCGGTGGCGTGGTCGTTGTACTGCGCTGCTTCTTCAATGTTGCCGCCGTGCTCGAACAAGAAGCCGGAGACGGCGTGCACGATGCCGGGGCGGTCCTGGCAGGACAGGGTGAGGACATAGGTGTGGTTCATGGCCGGGCGATTGTCGCAGCAAGGGCTCCGGGTGGGCCTGCGCAGGGTCGGGACAGTGGAGCCTGCGTTGCGGGAGTGCCGGTGCCACAATCCCCGTTTCTTATCTGTGCCGGAGTCAACCCATGGCCTACAACGACCTTCGCATGGACAACCAGTGGTTGCCCTTCACCCCCAACCGCGGCTTTGCCAAGGACCCGCGCATCTTCGTGGCCGCCGACGGCATGCACTTCACCACGCACGACGGCCGCCAGGTCATCGACGGCATCTCCAGCCTGTGGTGCGTGGGCGCAGGGCACAACCGAAAACCCATCAACGAAGCGATCAAGAAGCAGCTGGACACGCTGGACTACAGCACCGCCTTCAGCGTGAGCAACGACAAGGCCTTTCGCGCCGCCGAGATGATCGCCGCCATGGCGCCGGGCGACCTGAACAAGGTGCTGTTCTGCAACTCGGGCAGTGAGGCCGCAGACACCTCGATGAAGGTGGCGCTGGCCTACCACCGCGCGCGCGGCGAAGGCCATCGCAACATGTTCATCGGCCGCGAGCGCGGGTACCACGGCGTGGGTTTCGGCGGCATGTCGGTCGGCGGTATTCCAGCCAACCGCAAGGTCTACGGCACCAGCCTGCTGCCGCGCGTGGACCACCTGCGTTTCATCCACGACCCCGCGCGCCACGCCTACATTCACAACGCCGAGCCGGTCTGGAACGAAGACCTGCTGCTGGAGCTGGAAAACCGCATCCTGCCGCTGCACGACGCGAGCAACATCGCTGCCGTGATCGTGGAGCCTATCGCCGGCAGCGCGGGCTGGTACGTGCCACCGCAGGGCTACCTGAAACGGCTGCGCGAGATTTGCGACAAGCACGGCATCCTGCTGATCTTCGACGAGGTCATCACCGGCTTCGGCCGCTTGGGAACCGCGTTTGCGTCGGACTACTACGGCGTGCAGCCCGACATGCTGAACTTCGCCAAGGCCGTGACCAATGGCGTGTTCCCGCTGGGTGGTGTGGTGTGTACCGACCGGATCTACGACGCCATGATGGGCGCGCACGGCAACGCGCCGGAGCACGCCATCGAGTTCTTCCACGGCTACACCTACTCGGGCCACCCGGTGGCTTGTGCTGCGGCCATTGCCACGCTCGATCTGTTCCGCGAAGAGCAATTGTTCGAGCGCGCCGGCGAGATGGGCCCGGTGCTGGGTGACGCGATGCACGCCGCGCTCATGGGTCTGCCCAACGTGATCAGCATCCGCAGCCTGGGGCTGGCGGCTGCGGTGGAGCTGGCGCCCATCGCCGGCCTGCCGGGCAAGCGCGCCTTCGACGTGTTCATGGACTGCTACCACCGGGGCGTGCTGGTGCGCAACGCGGGCGAGAACCTGGTCTTCGCCCCGCCCTTCATCGTCGAAAAGTCGCAGATCGACACCATGGTCGGGACCCTGGCCGACGCGATCAAACGCGCGGCCTGAATTGGCGCTTCAGCGCTTGAACTGCTGGCGCAGTTCGGCACAGTGATCGCGCGGTGGCTGCGGCGGCGTCAGCCACACGGCATCGGCCGGCGCGGCGGACCTGGGTTCTCCGGCCTGCGCCATCACCACGCGGTGAGCCAGTTCCCTGGGCAGGTACAACGGCACGCCCAGGTCGCGCCTCACATGGCCGTTGCCGGCCACCAGCACCACGGTTTTTCCCGCACCGGCCTTCTCCACGGCGGCAGTCACGGTTTGTGCCATGGTGTCGTCGCGCGCGAGTTGAATGCGGGTCATCGGGGCGATCTGGCTCTCGGGCAGCAGGTCGCAATGGCCTTCGCGGATGCCCTGGCGTTGTTCCTGCAAGACGGCGCTGCCGATGCGGCTTTCCAGCGCATCGGTGGCCATGGCCACCGTCATCCGGCTGCGCGGCAGGTCACCCCCCAGCACCGGTACGCCGGCGCGCACCGCCGCCATCACCACAGGGCTGTACACCGGCCAGGGCCAGCCACCTTGATCCGTCCAGTTGAGGGCCTCGCGCACGCGCGCTTCGCCGGCATCCTTGGGCAAGCCGGTGGTCTGGTGGCCTTGTTCGGCCATTTCCAGCACCAGCGCGCCGAGCTGACCGCGCATGGCCAGGGTCTGCACCACCTCGCGCTGCAGCGCCTGGTGCTCGGGCGCGTCGTGCTGTTCGCCGAGCATGAGCACCGGTGTGGGCATCACACGCTCCAGCAAGGTGGACACAGCGGTGGGAGGACGGTGGGCGCAGGCGCCCAGCAGGGCCATGCTCAAAGCGAGGGAGACAGCAGATCGACAGTTCATGCGCCGATACTAAGCGGCCTGCTGCGCGTGGCAGGTGCATCACACCAGTAACCCAGTGCCTTTCTTGCCTGCCTTCGGCCCGTCATCCTGGCCGCGCGTTTCCCTCACCTTGTTGCTCGCCCTGGCCGCCGCATTGGTGTGCGTGTGGCTGCGCACCCCCATTCCCTGGATGATCGGCCCGCTGCTGGCGACCTCGCTGGTATCGGTGCTGGGCGCACCCACCGAAAGCTGGGCGCCGTTTCGCAACACCGGGCAGTGGGTGATCGGCACCGCGCTGGGGCTCTACTTCACCCCGGCTGTGGGTGCTTTGGTGGCCAGCCTGTGGTGGGCCATTGGGTTGGGCATTGCCTGGGCGCTGATGCTGGGCCTGGGTTTCGGCGCCTGGTTGCGCCGGCTGCACGCCGGGCATCTGGCGCACCTCTCGCCTGCGCAGCTGCGCAGCACCACCTATTTCGCCGGCGCCATTGGTGGTGCGTCGGAGATGACGCTGATCGCCGAGCGCCAGGGCGCACGCACCGACCTGGTGGCTGCGGCCCACAGCCTGCGCGTGCTGCTGGTCACGCTCACCATCCCGTTTGGGCTGCAGTTCTGGGGTGTGAGTGGGTTGGACACTTTGACCTTGGGCCTGCGCGACGTGCAAGCCTCCGGCCTTGTGGTGCTGGGCGGGCTCACCTTGGTGGGCGCACTCTTCATGCAGTGGCTGGGCCGCGCCAACCCGTGGTTCATGGGCGCGCTGGTGGTCACCATGGTGGTCACGCTCTCGGGTGTCAGCTTGTCCGCCATCCCGCAGTCGCTGTCCAACGCGGCCCAGCTGGTCATTGGCGTCAGCCTGGGCGTGCGATTCACGCCGGCGTTTGTGCACACGGCACCGCGCTGGCTGGCCTCTGTGGCCTTCGCCAGCTTCTTCATGATGGGCATCTGCGCGCTCTTTGGCTGGGCCTTGTCCAAAGCCACCGGCCTGCACCCGGCCACGTTGCTGCTGGGCACCGCCCCGGGCGGCATTGCCGAAATGGCCATCACCGCCAAGGTGCTTCAGCTCGGCGTACCGGTGGTCACCGCCTTCCAGGTCTGCCGGCTGGTGGCCGTGCTGGTGCTGGCCGAGCCGGTGTACCGCTGGCGCTATGGCCACCCGTGAAAGCCAGACGTGAAAAAGCCCGGTCAAGCCGGGCTTTCGGAGCAAGCGTGAAACGCTTCTAGTGCATGACGACCGGCATCTGCGCCAGCTCCGCATAGCCTTCCAGCGTGTCTTCCACCTCTTCCTGCGAAGGGGTGCTTTGCTGCCAGGCGGTGATCTGGATCTGGAACATTTCGGCCCAGGAGCCGTCGAGGTAGACCTCCTTGCCCGAGCGCTTGTCCACGATTTCAAACCCGTGGCGGGGAATCTGTGGACCTTGGGCCGAGGTGTCTTCACCC
>JBBQKZ010000021.1:0-38609 GCA_038327405.1 Burkholderiales bacterium
TCGAGCGCGTTCTTCGTCGCGCGGTGGAAATGCACCGCGTCCTCTTCGAAGCCGTAATACGGCGTGAGGTCCATGCCGCCGCCGAACCAGCACACGGGTTCACCACCCGCTGGCGTGGCCGCGAGCATGCGCACGTTCATGTGCACCGTGGGCACATACGGGTTGCGCGGGTGGAACACCAGCGACACACCCATGGCCTCGAATGGCGCGCCGTTGAGCTCGGGGCGGTGGGCGGTGGCCGAGGGCGGCAGGCGCGGGCCGGTCACGTGCGAGAAGCCGCAGCCCGCCCGCTCGAAGACGGCACCATCTTCCAGGATCTGCGTGATGCCGTTGCCCTGCAGGAGTTCGCCCGGCGGTTTCGTCCAGCGGTCCACCACGAAGCTGCCACCGTCCACCATGGCCACGGTAGATGTAATGCGGTCCTGCAGGTCGATGAGGAACTCGCGCACGGAAGACAGGGAAGTCTGTTTCATGGTTGGACCGAATCGTCGGAAAAGGGGCGGCTGTGCTGGCGGCTCAACCGAATGTCGCTGTCGGGATCAGAGTGCACGGTAACCGATGTCGCGGCGGCACTGCATGCCGTCAAAGCGAATGCCGTCCACCAACTCGTAGGCGCGTTGCTGTGCCAGGGCCACGGTGTCCGCCAGGGCGGTCACGCACAGCACCCGACCGCCCGAGACCTGCACCGCTTCGTCGGCCATGGTCGTGCCGGCGTGGAACACCATGCGGTCGGCGGCATCGGCGGGCAGACCTGTGATGGCGTCGCCCTTGCGCGGGTTCAACGGGTACCCGGCAGATGCCAGCACCACGCCCAAGGCCACGCGCGGGTCCCAGTCGAGGCTCACGCGGTCCAGCTCGGTGCGCGTTGCCGCGAGCAGCACCTGCGTGAGGTTGCTCTTGAGGCGCATCAAGATCGGCTGCGTCTCGGGGTCGCCCATGCGGCAGTTGAATTCCAGCGTCTTGACGCGCCCATCGGGCGTGATCATCAGACCGGCATACAGAAAGCCGGTGTACGGAATGCCGTCGGCGGCCATGCCGCGCAGCGTGGGCATGATCACCTCGCTCATGGCGCGCTCGTGCACCGCAGGCGTGACCACTGGTGCTGGCGAATACGCGCCCATGCCTCCGGTGTTGGGGCCCTGGTCGGCATCCAGCAGACGTTTGTGGTCCTGGCTGGTGGCCAGCGCCAACGCGTTGACGCCGTCGCACAGCACGATGAAGCTGGCCTCTTCGCCTTCGAGGAATTCTTCAATGACAACGCGTGCGCCGCCTTCGTTGTGCGCCACGCCCAGGGTGTTGTCGAGCAGCATGAAGTCGATGGCTTCGTGCGCCTCGGCCGCCGTCATGGCCACCACCACGCCCTTGCCGGCCGCCAGGCCGTCGGCCTTGACGACGATGGGCGCACCTTCCGCTTCCACGTACGCGTGTGCCAGGGCCGGGTCGGTGAAGGCCTGGTACTTGGCGGTGGGAATACCGTGGCGCTGCATGAAGGCCTTGGAAAAGGCCTTGGAACTCTCCAGCTGCGCGGCTGCTTTGGTGGGGCCGAAGATCGGCAGACCATGAGCGCGGAATTCGTCCACCACACCAGCGGCCAGCGGCGCCTCAGGCCCCACCACAGTGAGTGCCACATCTTGGGCCTGCGCCCATTCGCGCAGCGCTACCTTGTCGGTGATGTCGAGGTTGATCAGGTCCGCGTCGCGTGCGGTGCCGGCGTTGCCGGGGGCCACAAAAACCTGGCTCACGCCGTCGTCTTGCTTGAGCTTCCAGGCCAGTGCGTGTTCGCGGCCACCGCCGCCGATGACGAGGACTTTCATTCGTGAATTTCTGCGTTGTGGAAAACGCCTTGCACGTCGTCCAGATCTTCCAGCACATCGAGCAGTTTCTGCATGCGCACCGCGTCTTCGCCGGTGAGCTCCACGGTGTTCTCGGCACGCATCGTCACTTCAGCGATCTCGGGCGTGAGGCCGGCGGCTTCCAGCGCGTTTTTGACGGCCTCGAACTCGGTTGGCGAGCTCAGCACCTCGATGGCGCCATCGGCGTCGGTGATCACGTCGTCGGCGCCGGCTTCCAGCGCCACCTCCATCACCTGGTCTTCGGACGTCCCGGGCGCAAACACCAGCTGGCCGCAGTGCTTGAACTGAAACGACACCGACCCGTCGGTGCCCAGATTGCCGCCGTGTTTGCTGAAGGCGTGGCGCACCTCGGCCACGGTGCGGACCTTGTTGTCGGTCATGGTATCAACGATCACCGCCGCGCCGCCAATGCCGTAGCCTTCGTAGCGGATCTCTTCCAGGCTCACGCCTTCGAGGGTGCCGGAAGCTTTTTCCACGTTGTATTTGATGCGGTCGGCCGGCATGTTGGCGGCCTTGGCCTTGTCGATGGCCAGGCGCAGGCGCGGGTTCATGGCCGGGTCGCCGCCTCCCTGGCGCGCGGCCACTGTGATTTCACGGATGACGCGCGTCCAGATCTTTCCGCGCTTTTCGTCCTGACGTCCCTTGCGGTGCTGAATGTTTGCCCATTTGCTGTGTCCGGCCACGAAATTGTCCTTTTGCCTGCTTGGGCTTTGATCTAATAAGCCTGCGATTTTACGTTTTCACCCGCCCTGCCCCGAACCCGCACACAAGGAAGCTCCGCCATGGCCGAACCGATGCTGATCGCCCAGAACGCCACCACCACCTGCCAGCTGTTGCCGGGACTGGCCAACCGCCATGGCCTGATCACCGGCGCCACCGGCACAGGCAAGACGGTGACGCTGCAAACCCTGGCCGAGCAGTTCTCCAACATCGGCGTACCGGTGTTCATGGCCGACGTGAAAGGCGACCTCTCGGGCATCAGCCAGAAGGGCAGCTTCGGCGAAAAAATCAGCAAGGTGCTGCAGGAACGCGGCATCACCCTGCCCGCCTCCCAGGCTTGCCCGACCACGCTGTGGGACGTGTTTGGCGAACTCGGCCACCCGGTGCGCGCCACCGTGAGCGACATGGGCCCGCTGCTGCTCGCCCGCATGCTCAACCTGAACGACACCCAGGCAGGCGTGCTGAACCTGGTGTTCAAGATCGCCGATGACAACGGCCTGCTGCTGCTGGACATGAAAGACCTGCGGGCCATGCTGCAGCACATCGGCGACAACGCCAAGCAGTTCACCACCGAGTACGGCAACATCAGCGCGGCCAGCATCGGCGCCATCCAGCGCGGGCTGATGCAGGTGGAACAACAAGGCGGCGACCAGTTCTTTGGCGAGCCCATGCTCGACATCACCGACTTCATGCAGACCGTCGACGGCAAGGGTGTGATCAACATCCTGGCGGCCGACAAGCTCATGAACGCGCCGCGTCTGTACGCCACCTTTTTGCTGTGGATGCTGTCCGAGCTGTTCGAGACCCTGCCTGAGATCGGCGACCCCGAGAAGCCGAAGCTGGTGTTCTTCTTCGATGAAGCCCACCTGCTGTTCAACGAAGCGCCCAAGGTGCTGATCGAGCGCATCGAGCTGGTCGTGCGCCTGGTGCGCTCCAAAGGCGTGGGCGTGTATTTCGTGACGCAGAACCCGCTGGACATCCCCGACAGCGTGCTGGGCCAGCTGGGCAACCGGGTGCAGCACGCGCTGCGCGCCTTCACGCCGCGCGACCAGAAGGCCGTGAAGTCCACCGCCCAGACCATGCGGCCCAAGGCCGGCCTGGACATTGAAGCCGCCATCACAGAGCTCGCCGTGGGTGAGGCGCTGGTGAGCCTGCTCGACGCAAAGGGCCGGCCGAGTGAGACCGAACGCGTGTTCGTGGTGCCGCCGGGCAGCCAACTCGGCCCGATCACCGACGATCAGCGCCGGCAGCTGCGTCAGGGCTCGCTGGTGGCAGGCGTCTATGAAAAGGTGCTGGACCGGGAAAGCGCCTACGAGATGTTTGCCACCCACGCCGGCAAACGCGCTGTCGAAGCCGAGCCCGAGGCCACCAGGGACGCGCCCAGGACACCCCGCATTCCTGGAGCAACCAAGCAGGAACCGGAGGCAGGCGGTGGCGGCATCGGAGGCATGGTCAACGAAGCGCTGTTCGGCCGAACCGGACCACGCGGCGGCCAATACGACGGTCTGGTTCAAACGATGGCCAAGACCGCCGCGAGAACGGTCGCCAGTGGACTGGGCCGGCAGATTCTGCGTGGCGTGCTCGGCGGCTTGCTCGGGGGCAAACGCTGATGGCCGCCACTGTGAAACTCGTCTTTTACGTGGCTCTGGGCGCCATGGCCCTGGCCTTGATAGGCGCCCAGGTCGGTATCCTCAGGGGCCAGAGACCGGGTGACCTGGGCGTCAAGGACGGCCGCCTGAAGCCGCCATCACTCACCCGCAACAGCGTCAGCAGCCAGGCTTCGCTCTACCCCGAGCACCCTCAACTCACCTACGCCACCATCGCTCCACTGCCGTTCAAGGCGGCGGGCGCACCACAGTCGTTCCAGGCCCTTCAGACCGTGCTGAGATCCATGCCGGGCGTGACCATCGTCGAGCAGAAGCCCGAGTACCTGCACGCCGAGGCTCAGACGCGCTGGCTGAAGTTCGTTGACGATCTGGAGTTCTGGGCCGACCCGGCCAGCAGCACCATCGAGTTGCGCAGCGCAAGCCGCCTCGGGCGTGAGGATTTCGGGGTCAACCGTCAGCGCATCGAAGCGATCCGGGCTGCCTATGTTGCCGCGCCCTGAAGTGTCTTGAACGGCCCCGAACGCCGGCCCGGCGACAGGGCATCGGCAAAAAAAGGCCCGGGTGACCGGGCCTTTTGCATGGAGGGCGACGAGACTCAACCCGCCGTGGCTTCCTCGGGCTTGGCCTTGCCTTCTTTCTTGGGAAGCGGCTGAATGTCGAGCAGGACTTCCTGGACTTCCTTGCCCGACTCGTCGGTCTTCGTCTCGATGTCCACCGTCAGGCGACCACCTTCCGTGAGGCGACCGAACAGCAGCTCGTCGGCCAGCGCACGACGGATCGTGTCCTGAATCAGGCGCTGCATCGGGCGAGCCCCCATCAGCGGGTCGAAACCCTTCTTGGCCAGGTGCTTGCGCAGCGCGTCGGTGAACGTGACCTCGACCTTCTTCTCGCCGAGTTGGGTTTCCAGCTGCAGCAGGAATTTGTCCACCACCCGCATGATGACGTTCTCGTCCAGCGCCTTGAAGCTCACAGTGGCGTCCAGGCGGTTGCGGAACTCCGGCGTGAACAGGCGTTTGATGTCGGCCATCTCGTCGCCCGCTTCGCGCGGGTTGGTGAAGCCGATGCTGGCCTTGTTCATGGTCTCGGCACCCGCGTTCGTCGTCATGATGATGATGACGTTGCGGAAATCGGCCTTGCGTCCGTTGTTGTCGGTCAGCGTGCCATGGTCCATCACCTGGAGCAGCACGTTGAAGATGTCCGGGTGCGCCTTCTCGATCTCGTCGAGCAGCAGCACGCAATGCGGCTTCTTGGTCACGGCCTCGGTCAGCAGACCACCCTGGTCAAAGCCCACATAGCCCGGAGGCGCACCAATCAGGCGGCTCACGGCGTGGCGTTCCATGTACTCCGACATGTCGAAGCGGATCAGGTCGATGCCCATGATGTAGGCCAGCTGCTTGGCGGCTTCGGTCTTGCCCACACCGGTGGGGCCGCTGAACAGGAAGGCGCCGATCGGCTTGTCGCTCTTGCCCAGACCGGAACGTGCCATCTTGACGGACGACGCGAGGATCTCCAGGGCTTTGTCCTGGCCGAACACCACGCTCTTGAGGTCTCGTTCCAGCGTCTGCAGCTTGCCGCGGTCGTCGTTGGACACGTTGGCCGGAGGAATGCGGGCAATTTTCGCCACGATTTCCTCGACCTCGGTCTTGCTGATGGTTTTCTTGCGCTTGGACACCGGCAGGATCCGCTGGGCGGCGCCGGCCTCGTCGATCACGTCGATGGCTTTGTCGGGCAGGTGGCGGTCGTTGATGTACTTGGCACTCAACTCGGCAGCCGCCTGCAGGGCGGCCATGGCGTACTTGACGCCGTGGTGCTCTTCAAAGCGGGACTTCAGGCCCTTGAGGATATCCACCGTTTCCTGCACGGTCGGTTCGACCACATCGACCTTCTGGAAACGCCGGCTGAGCGCTGCGTCCTTTTCGAATATGCCGCGGTATTCGGTGAAGGTGGTCGCGCCGATGCACTTGAGCTGGCCGCTGGAGAGCGCCGGCTTGAGCAGGTTGGAAGCATCCAGCGTGCCGCCAGACGCAGCGCCCGCACCGATCAGGGTGTGGATCTCGTCGATGAACAGGATGGCGTTGGGACGGTCCTTGAGGGACTTGAGAACTCCCTTGAGGCGCTGCTCGAAGTCGCCGCGGTACTTGGTGCCGGCCAGCAAGGCGCCCATGTCGAGCGAGAACACGCTCGAGTCGGCCAGGATTTCGGGCACTTCGCCCTGCGTGATGCGCCAGGCCAAGCCCTCGGCGATCGCCGTCTTGCCCACGCCGGCTTCGCCCACCAGCAGCGGGTTGTTCTTGCGGCGGCGGCACAGGATCTGGATCACGCGCTCAACCTCGTACTCGCGCCCGATGAGCGGATCGATCTTGCCGTCCTTGGCCATCTGGTTGAGGTTCTGGGTGAACTGCTCCAGTGGCGAGGCTTTCTCATTGCTCTTGGCTTCGCCCGCCTCTTCGTTCTCGGCCGCGCTTTCACCAGGCTTGGCAGCTTCGGGCGGGTCGCTCTTGCGGATGCCGTGTGCGATGAAGTTCACCACGTCCAGGCGGGTCACGCCTTGCTGGTGGAGGTAGTACACGGCGTGAGAGTCCTTCTCGCCGAAGATGGCCACGAGCACGTTCGCACCCGTGACTTCCTTCTTGCCGTTGCCGGTGGACTGCACGTGCATGATGGCGCGCTGGATCACACGCTGGAAACCCAGCGTAGGCTGCGTGTCCACCTCGTCGGTACCCGCTACCTGGGGGGTATTGTCCTTGATGAAGTTCGTCAAGGACTTGCGGAGGTCGTCGATGTTGGCAGAGCAGGCGCGCAACACTTCGGCGGCGCTGGGGTTGTCCAGCAACGCGAGCAACAGGTGCTCGACCGTGATGAATTCGTGCCGCTGCTGCCGGGCCTCGACAAAGGCCATGTGCAAGCTGACTTCAAGTTCCTGGGCAATCATGTGGCACTTCCTTTGGGCTTGGGGTATCTGGATAGCAAACGTCTGAAAAATGAACAAAACCGCTTCGTTGGGTCAGATGAGGCAATTCAGGCCTTATTCAACTGGCTCGCTCATGCATTGCAAAGGATGGCCTGCTGCGCGTGCTGCCTGGAGCACCTGGTCGACCTTGGTGCTGGCCACGTCGCGTGAATAGACGCCGCAGATGCCTTTTCCTTCCAGGTGGATCTTGAGCATGATCTGGGTGGCGGTCTCGCGGTCCTTGCTGAAGAACTCCTGGATGACGTGCACCACGAACTCCATGGGCGTGAAATCGTCGTTGAGGAGCACCACCTGGAACATCTGGGGTGGCTGGGTGCGCTGGGCGCGCCGTTCGAGCACCACCGACTCATCGTTGCTGACGCTGGGAGGCGCCGTCGGGTTTTCGGGTTTTTTGGGATTCTGGGTGGCCATGAAAACCATTCTAGCGGCGCGTATCTGCCCACATCTCCATGCGGGATTAGCGCTTGGGCTGCAGCCGACACCATGCCCTGACCGGTCGGCGTGACCGAAGCGCTGAGCATGGTTTTTTCCATGCCTCATTGTGAGGGGAAAGGAGAAATCAAAACCGCAAAGCAAGCGGTTTTTGGGGGTGTAGTTCGCGATATCGGGCGATGGATGGATGCGCTGGCACGGCAATCGGCGCTCCCCGGCAACAAGCTGCCGGCAAAAAGCCCCTGCTCGGGCTGCCAGGGGCTTTCTTGGGATGCGGATTCAAGTGGACTGGATCACATGTTTTCAATCATCACCTGGCCGAATCCCGAGCAACTGACCTGCGTGGCCCCTTCCATCAAGCGGGCGAAGTCGTAGGTCACCTTCTTGCTGGCGATCGACTTTTCGATCGAACTGATGATCAGGTCGGCAGCAGCCGTCCAACCCATGTGGCGCAGCATCATCTCGGCAGAGAGGATTTCGGAGCCTGGGTTCACATAGTCCTTGCCGGCGTATTTGGGCGCGGTGCCGTGGGTGGCTTCAAAACAGGCCACGGTGTCGGACAGGTTGGCGCCGGGCGCAATGCCGATGCCGCCCACCTGCGCCGCCAGCGCGTCCGATATGTAGTCACCGTTGAGGTTGAGGGTGGCCACCACCGAATACTCCGCCGGGCGCAGCAGGATCTGCTGCAGGAAAGCGTCGGCAATGCTGTCCTTGACGATGATGTCCCGCCCGGTCTTCGGGTTCTTGAACTTGCACCAGGGGCCGCCGTCGATGAGCTCGGCACCGAACTCCTTTTGCGCCAGGGCGTAGGCCCAGTCGCGAAAGCCACCCTCGGTGTACTTCATGATGTTGCCCTTGTGCACGATGGTCAGGTTGGGCTTGTCGTTGTCGATCGTGTACTGCAGGGCCTTGCGCACGAGGCGTTCCGTTCCTTCTCGCGACACGGGCTTGATGCCGATGCCCGAGGTGTTCGGGAAGCGGATCTTGGTCACACCCATTTCTTCCATCAGGAACTTGATGAGTTTTTTGGCCTTGTCGGACGCGGCTTCGTACTCGATGCCGGCGTAGATGTCTTCCGAGTTCTCGCGGAAGATCACCATGTTGGTCTTCTCCGGCTCCTTCAGCGGCGACGGCACGCCCTTGAAGTACTGCACCGGGCGCAGGCAGACATAGAGGTCGAGCTCCTGACGCAAGGCCACGTTCAGCGAACGAATGCCGCCACCCACCGGGGTGGTCAGCGGCCCCTTGATGGAGACCACGTACTCGCGCAATGCGGCCAGGGTTTCTTCGGGCAGCCACACGTCCGGACCGTAGACCTGGGTCGACTTCTCGCCCGCGTACACCTCCATCCAGTGGATCTTCTTCTTGCCACCATAGGCTTTGGCCACGGCGGCGTCGACCACCTTGAGCATCACCGGCGTGATGTCCTGGCCGGTGCCGTCGCCTTCGATGTAGGGCACGATGGGCTGGTCAGGCACATTGAGCGACATGTCGGCATTGACCGTGATCTTCTCGCCCTGGGCGGGCACCTTGATGTGTTGGTACATGGGGGAGTTCTCCGTGATTTATGGTGCAGGTGGCAGGTTTGGGCAAGGTCTGCATTCACCTGAAGGTCGCGCTGGGGCGATGGCGAAATTCTAGTCCTCTGCAACATGCGTATCTGCGCCGGCGCCATGCATCGCGCCAGATACAGGCCAGACACACAAGGGGCGGCACGATGGCGGAGAATGCGCTCCTCAAACGAACCACTCCGTCCAAGGCATGAAAAAGCTATCCATCTACCTGCTGTCGCTGATGTTTCTCTTCACGGGGGCCGCCTCGTCCCAGGAAACGCCACAACTGCAGTTGCCCAGGGTCACGTTGTCGGCTGGCATGCACTTGATCCAGGCACAGGTGGCGGCCACGCCGCAGCAGCGCGCGGTGGGCCTCATGTTCCGCAAGGAGATGCCGGTCAACGAAGGCATGCTGTTTGCCTTCGAGCAAGCTTCCGAGCAGTGTTTCTGGATGAAAAACACCCTGCTTCCGCTGACGGCTGCTTTTGTGGCGGATGACGGCACCATCGTCAACCTGGCGGACATGCAGCCGCAGAGTCTGGTCTCGCACTGCTCGTCCAAACCGGTGCGCTTTGTGCTCGAGATGAACCAGGGCTGGTTCGACAAGCGCGGCCTGAAGGCCGGCTCGAAGTTGAGCGGCCCACCGTTCACCCGGTAGGCCGCATCAAGCGCTCAAGAAACCATCAGGCCTGAACTGAGGCCAGCGCAGCGTTGAAGGTCTTGCTGGGCCGCATGATGGCCTCGAGCTTGTCGAAATCGGGCTTGTAGTAACCGCCGATGTCCACCGGTTTTCCCTGCACCGCTGCCAGCTCGGCCACGATGGTCTGCTCGTTGTCGGCCAATTGCTGGGCCAGCGGCGCGAACTTCGCCGCCAGTGCGGGTTCTTCGGTTTGTGCTGCGAGTTCCTGCGCCCAGTAAAGCGCCAGGTAAAACTGGCTGCCGCGGTTGTCGAGCTGACCGGTCTTGGGCGAAGGGTTCTTGTTGGTGTCCAGCAGTTTGCCGGTGGCCGCGTCCAGCGTCTTCGACAGCACTTTCGCCTGCGGGTTGCCGGTTTTCAGTCCCAGGTCTTCCAGGGACACCGCCAGCGCCAGGAACTCCCCCAGGGAATCCCAGCGCAGATGATTCTCTTCCACCAACTGCTGAACGTGCTTGGGCGCCGAGCCACCCGCACCGGTCTCGTACATGCCGCCACCGGCCATGAGCGGCACGATGGAGAGCATCTTGGCGCTGGTGCCCAGCTCCATGATGGGGAACAGGTCGGTCAGGTAGTCGCGCAGGATGTTGCCGGTCGCGCTGATGGTATCCAGACCGCGAGCCACGCGCTCCAGCGTGTAACGCATGGCCCGCACCTGACTCATGATCTGGATGTCCAGCCCCGCCGTGTTGTGCTCGTGCAGGTACATCTTGACCTTGGTGATCAGTTGGGCTTCATGGGGGCGGTACTGGTCGAGCCAGAACACCACCGGCATGCCCGAGTTGCGCGCGCGGTTGACGGCCAGCTTCACCCAGTCGCGGATCGCTGCGTCCTTGACCTGGCACATGCGCCAGATGTCACCCTGCTCCACTTCCTGACTGAGCAGCACTTCGCCGGTGGCCAGATCGGTGATGCTGGCGACACCGTTTTCGGTGATCTCGAAGGTCTTGTCGTGCGAGCCGTACTCTTCGGCCTGCTGGGCCATCAGGCCCACGTTGGGCACTGTTCCCATGGTTTTCGGATCGAAGGCGCCATGCCATTTGCAGAAGTTGATGATCTCCTGGTAGATGCGGGCGAAGGTGGACTCCGGCATCACGGCCTTCACGTCCTTCAGGCGGCCGTCAGCGCCCCACATCTTGCCGCTGTTGCGGATCATGGCGGGCATGGAGGCGTCCACGATCACGTCGTTGGGGGAATGGAAGTTCGTGATGCCTTTGGCCGAATCAACCATGGCGAGTTCGGGCCGCCCCTCGTGACAGGCATGCAGGTCGCTCTTGATCTCGTCCTGTTTGCTCTGCGGCAGCGTGGCGATCTTGTTGTACAGGTCGACCATGCCGTTGTTGACGTTCACGCCAAGCTCGTCGAACAACTTGCCGTGCTTTTCGAAGGCTTCCTTGTAGAAAATCTTCACGCAATGACCGAACACGATGGGGTGCGAAACCTTCATCATGGTGGCCTTGACGTGCAACGAGAACATCACGCCGGTCTTGTAGGCGTCGTCGATCTCCTTCTCGTAGAAGGCCAGCAGGGCCTTCTTGCTCATGTACATCGAGTCGATGATTTCGCGGTCCAGCAACGCCACCTTGGACTTGAGCACGATGGTCTTGCCGGTCTTCGTGACCAGTTCCATCTTCACGTCGCGGGCCTTGTCCAGCGTCATGGACTTTTCACCGTGGTAGAAGTCGCCGGCGTGCATGTGCGAGACGTGTGAGCGTGAAGCTTGGCTCCACTCGCCCATGCTGTGAGGATTCTTGCGCGCGTATTCCTTGACGGCCCTGGGTGCGCGACGGTCAGAGTTGCCCTCGCGAAGAACCGGATTGACTGCGCTGCCGGTGCATTTGGCGTAACGCGTGCGAAGCGCCTTCTCTTCGTCGGTCTTCGGGTTCTCGGGGTAGTCGGGGAGGTTGTAGCCCTTGGACTGCAATTCCTTGATGCAGGCCACCAGCTGCGAAACCGATGCGCTGATGTTGGGCAGCTTGATGATGTTGGCTTCGGCCCTGAAGGTCAGTTTGCCGAGCTCCGCCAGCTGATCGGGCACGCGTTGCGCTTCAGTCAGGCACTCGGGAAAAGCCGCCAGCACGCGGGCAGCCACCGAAATGTCACTGGTGGCCACATGGATGCCTGCGGGTGCCGCGAAGGTGCGGATGATGGGCAGGAACGAACTGGTCGCCAGCAACGGCGCTTCGTCCGTCAGGGTGTAAATGATGGTGGGTGGCTGGCTGCTCATGGCGAATCTCCGTATTTGTTGGGCATGTGCTTCGAAGCTTCCGGCACAGGGCACCGGACAGCGGGATCAAACCGTAGGTGATTTTCCTTTCCGCAGCCTGATGGTGACCCCGGATTTTGAACCGTAATCTCACAATGCAAAAATCGGTCCGGTATTTCTGCATTCTCTTGATGCAAAGGGTCGAAAAAAAGGCCCGAAGGTTGCCCTTCGAGCCCTGACACATGTGCGCTGAAGGTCAGGCGAAGTTGCCTTCTGCGAACGACCAGTTCACCAGTTTGTCGAGGAAAGTCTCGACAAACTTCGGACGGGCATTGCGGTAGTCGATGTAGTAAGCGTGTTCCCACACGTCCACGGTCAGCAGGGCCTTGTCCCCGGTGGTCAGCGGGGTGCCGGCAGCGCCCATGTTGACGATGTCGACCGAACCGTCGGCCTTCTTCACCAGCCAGGTCCAGCCCGAACCGAAGTTACCCACGGCGGACTTGACGAACGCCTCCTTGAAGGCGGCATAGCTGCCCCACTTGGAGGTGATGGCAGCGGCCAACGCGCCGGACGGCTCGCCGCCGCCATTGGGCTTCATGCAGCTCCAGAAAAAGGTATGGTTCCAGATCTGCGCGGAGTTGTTGTAGATGCCACCGCTGGATTTCTTGACGATGGACTCCAGGTCCATGGCTTCGAACTCGGTGCCTTTTTGCAGGTTGTTGAGGTTGACCACGTACGCGTTGTGGTGCTTGCCGTGGTGAAACTCCAGCGTCTCGCGGCTGTAGTGGGGTGCCAGGGCGTCCAGGGCGTAGGGCAATGCGGGCAGGGTGTGTTCCATGGGGTTCCTCGTGAGTGGTGTTGTTGAAAGACTTGGCGCCCGGGCGAGCCAGCAGGCGCTCAGCAGGCCATTGTAGGCACGCGCCTGTACAGCGAAGGTGTCAGGGTCTCTGGATCCGGCCTTGCACAAGAACATCCAGACTGCCATCGGCCAGCGTGGCCTTGAGCGCCTGACCGGCGTGCGTCTGAGCCAAGCGCGTCACTGCAACGCCTTCTGCGTCGGTGAGGAACGCGTAGCCGCGCTCCAGCACGAGTCGAGGGTCAAGCAAGGCCAGTGACAGCTCGCACCGTTGAAGTCTTTGTTGCTGCTGTTCGAGGGCGCGTTGCAGGGCGCTCGGCAAGCGCGTCTGCAGGGTTTGCAGCCGACCACGTCGCTGCTGTGTGCTCAGCATCCAGCCACTTTGCAGCCGGTGCTGCAAACGGCTGAGCTGCTGCAGGTTGTCGTGCAGGCGCGCGGAGGGGCGTCCCATGCGCTGGGCCAGCCGATCCAGTCGTTGGCCGCTCTGGTCCATGATGCCGAAGGCCGCCGTTGCCAGCCGCTCCAGCAGGTAGTCAAGTTCACCCACGCGCTGCTCGCGTGCAGGCGCGCAGAGTTCGGCGGCCGCGGTGGGCGTGGGCGCCCGCAGGTCGGCCACGAAATCGGCCAGGGTGAAGTCGGTCTCATGCCCGACGCCGCACACCACCGGCATGGGCGCCCGGGCGATCAAGCGAACCAGCTCCGGATCGTTGAACGACCACAGGTCTTCCAGCGAGCCCCCGCCGCGCACCAGGAGCAAGACGTCGCTCTCCCCCGTGTCGGCATGGCGACGATAGGCGATCTGCAAGGCCGCGCACAACTCGGCTGGAGCCTGCGCTCCCTGGACAGCGGCTGGGTAGATCACCACGGGCAGATGTGGAACACGTCGCCGCAGCGCGGTCACCACATCGCGCAATGCCGCGGCGCCGAGCGAGGTGACCACACCGATGCTGAGGGGCTGCGGCGGCAATGCCCGCTTGCGAGCCACCTCGAAAAGTCCCTCTCCCTCCAGCTGGGCCTTGAGCCGCAGGAATTGCTCGAACAAGGCCCCCTGCCCCGCTGGTTGCAGGTTCTCGACAATGAGTTGCAATTCGCCACGTGCGCCATAAACGTCCAGCTTGCCGCGCGCTTCCACGAGTTGGCCATCGCGGGGAGCGAAGGTGAGTTGATCGGCAGAGCGGCGAAAGAGCGCGCAGCGCACCTGCCCAGTCTCGTCTTTCAAACTGAAATAACAATGGCCGCTGGCCGCGCGCGAAAAGCCTGAAATCTCGCCGCGCACCGCGGCAGGGTTGAAGCGGGCTGCCAAGGTGTCCGCCACGGCACGCATCAGTGGCCCGACCGCCCACACACGCCCCGCCGATGGGGCCTGCGTCGTCAAAAAAGCTTCAGCCATGCGCGTCTCCCACTGAAATATGTCCACAGGCCGCATGGATGCTGGCGGTCAGACCCATGGGGCCAGAAAAGGCCGGGCGTGGCGCAGAGCGCATTGATTCACAAGCGTTTTGCACTGCCTGTTTGCTGACCGATCTGGCGGATCTGAAGCCCCGCGCGGCCCGCAGCCTCTTGTGCGCCATGTTCTTCACAAAGTTATCCACAGAATCTGTGCATGAAGCCGGGCTCGTGCAAAGGAAAGAGTGAAGGATGGAACGCTGGAGTCGGGGCTGCCACCACCCCTGAGACATAATCACCGCACCGTGTAGCGCCGCGTCCCCAGCGGCACCCGCCTGGAGCCCAGACTTGCTTTCCATCATACAAGCCGCCGGATGGCCCATCTGGCCCCTGATCATCTGTTCGGTTCTCGGATTGGCCCTCGTCATCGAGCGGTTTGTCAGCCTCAAGACCTCCAGGATCATCCCGCCCAAATTGCTGGACGAGGCCATCATGGTTTCACGCAACGGCATCCCCGGCCCGGACGTCGTGACCCAGCTGGAACAGAACTCCGTGCTCGGCGCAGTGCTTGCCAGCGGATTTCGCACTTTCAACAGCAACCCCCGCGCCAGTGAAGACGACCTGCGCGCCAGCCTCGAAGGCGCCGGGAGGCAGGCTGCCGCCCAGCTTCAACGCTACCTCGGAGCCCTGGCCACGATTGCGTCGGCCGCGCCGCTGCTGGGGCTGCTCGGCACTGTCATCGGCATGATCGAGATCTTTGGTTCGCAGGGTGCAACCGGCGCTGGTGCCGTGCCCGGCATGGGCGATCCGGCGCAACTGGCGCGCGGTATCTCGATTGCGCTGTACAACACGGCGTTTGGTCTGATCGTGGCCATTCCAGCCCTGATTTTCTGGCGCTATTTCCGCGGTCGCGTAGATGGCTACCTGCTGAGCCTGGAGCTGGCCGCCGAGCGGTTTGCCCGCCACCTGCTGAACCTTCGCAAGCACTGAGCCATGAACTTTCGTCCAGGCACGCGCGACGAACCCGAGATCAACCTGATCCCGTTCATCGACATCCTGCTGGTGGTGCTCATTTTCCTGATGCTCACGACCACCTACAGCAAGTTCACCGAACTCAATGTCAACCTGCCTGTGGCCGATGCGCAGGCGCCCAAGACCAACACACGCGAGGTGGTCGTGGCGGTGGGCAGCGACGGGCGTTACTCGATCAACAAGCAGGTGCTCGAAGGCACCAGTGTCGAATTGATCACCCGCGCTCTGGCCGGTGCGTCCGAAGGCAACACGGATACCGTGATCATCATCAGTGCCGATGCCGCTGCAACCCACCAGTCCGTGATCAATGTGATGGATGCCGCGCGTCGCGCCGGACTTGTACAGATCACCTTCGCCACCCAGCAAACGGGTGGCGCCTCTGCCCGAGGCAAGCCCTGAGGGCTGCCCTTCCCTTGCAACGATGAGCCAGGCCCGTTGGCAGGCCCTGTGGCTGAACCACTCCCGGCGGCGGGGTTGGCTTGCATGCTTGCTCTGGCCGATCTCGTTGGTCTATGGGGCACTGATGGCCATCCGCCGATACCTGTACGGGGTCGGTCTCAAGAAGTCCCACAAGGTCGATGCACCGGTCATCGTGGTGGGCAACGTCGTGGTCGGTGGTGCGGGCAAGACGCCCACCGTGATTGCTCTGGTGGAGCACCTGCGGGCCCGAGGCTGGCGACCTGGCGTCGTGTCCCGCGGGCACGGTCGACACAGCGGGCTGGTGGTGAACGTCCGGCCGGACACCGCCCTGTCCGAGAGTGGCGATGAACCGGCCCTGATCCATCTGAGCACAGGAGTGCCCGTCTTTGTATCGGCCAATCGCGTGGCTGCCGCTCGCGCCCTCCTCCTCGCCCACCCCGAGGTGGACATCATCGTGTCTGACGACGGTCTGCAACATCTCGCCCTGCAACGAGATCTGGAGATCGTGGTGTTCGACGACCGGGGGACCGGCAACGGCTGGCTGTTGCCGGCCGGGCTGCTGCGCGAATCGTGGCCGCGCGCTCCAGCCAGCGCAACATTGCCGGGTCTTGTGCTGCACCATCGCCGCGAAAATGCGCCGACACCCCCGTTGGCCAGCGCTCCCGGCGCCCAGGTTTACGGTGCCGTGCGTTGCCTGGCGTCACACGCGGTCGGACCTGACGGTGAACGCGTTTCCCTGCATCAGCTGCGCGGCCCCAATGTGATGGCGGTGGCAGGCATTGCCAGACCTGCCGTCTTCTTCGACATGCTGCGCAGCGCGGGTGTGGTACCAGTCAGGGAAGTGGGTTTGCCTGACCATGCCGCGCCGCACGACTACGCCGGCTTGATGCAAGAGCCCATGGCGACACTGCTCTGTACAGAGAAGGACGCTGTGAAGATCTTCCCGATGTTCACCCGAATGCGCGAAGGGCAACGACCTCAGGTCTGGGCCGTTCCCCTGGAACTCACGCCCGATGCGGGCTTTTTTCAAGCGCTGGACGAGCAACTGGGCGCCTTGAAACGCAGCATCTGACAAGCCACGCAGGGCGATGGCCCGACTATCATTGCCGCATGGACACCAAACTGCTCGAACTGCTGGTCTGCCCCGTGACCAAAGGCCCGCTGATCTTCAACCGCGACAGTCAGGAACTGCTCTCACGCAGCGCGCGCCTGGCGTATCCCGTGCGGGACGGCATTCCGATTTTGCTGGAGCACGAGGCTCGGCCCCTGTCCGACGAAGAGGTCACCCGACCCAACGCCCCCACACTGCAGCCATGAGCCTGTCAGAGGCTCCTGGAAGCTTCACTGTCCTGATACCGGCCCGTCTGGCCTCATCGCGGCTGCCCAACAAACCCCTGGCCGACATCGCTGGACTGCCCATGGTGGTGCGGGTGGCTCGGCAGGCACAGCGCAGTGCCGCCCATCGCTGTGTGGTGGCGGCCGATGACGAGCGCATCGTGCAGGCCTGCGAGGCGCACGGCGTGTTGGCCATCCTCACCCAGGGAGATCACGTCAGCGGCAGTGATCGCCTGGCCGAGGCCTGCACCTTGCTCGATGTGTCCGACGACGAGGTGGTGGTCAATGTGCAAGGTGATGAGCCCTTGATCGAACCCGATCTCATCAATGCCGTGGCCGCAGAACTGCAAGCCCGACGAGATTGCGTCATGAGCACAGCAGCCCACGCCATCGACCGTCTGGCCGACTTTCTCGACCCCAACGTGGTGAAGGTGGTGCTGGACAAGCAACGGACGGCCCTGTACTTCAGTCGTGCACCCATTCCCTGCTGGCGGGACGGCATGACGAGCGACGGGACTTCGCGCTTGCCCTCACCAGCGCCCCTGCGCCATGTGGGTGTGTATGGGTACCGCGCCGGTTTTCTGCGGCGGTTTCCGGGTCTGGAGCCCGCGCCTCTGGAGCTCACGGAATCGCTGGAACAGTTGCGGGTGCTGTGGCATGGCGAGCGCATTGCGGTGCACGTGAGCACCATCGCGCCAGGTGGCGGCGTGGACACCCCGCAAGACCTTGAACGGGTCCGCCGGCTGCTGGGTCAAGACTGAAAACGGGCCCCTCACCGCTCCATGTTTGACCCCCTGCGCTGTAAGCCGGACGCGAGGATGTGCGTGCTATCCTCGCCCGGTCGCCCCCGGCCCCACGCCTCGGGGCAGCCGTTCGAGACAAGCGGCCAAGGCTTCGAAACATTGAATAAGGACAGTGATGAAACTGATTTTGTTGGGCGCACCGGGCGCGGGCAAGGGAACGCAGGCGACGTTCATCTGCCAGCGTTACGGCATCCCCCAGATCTCCACCGGTGACATGTTGCGAGCCGCCGTCAAGGCAGGGACGCCACTGGGCCTGCAGGCCAAAGCAGTGATGGAATCCGGTGCACTGGTCAGCGACGACCTGATCATCAACCTGGTCAAGGAGCGCATCGCCCAGCCCGACTGCGCAAGCGGTTTCCTGTTCGACGGATTCCCCCGGACCATCCCGCAGGCAGACGCCATGAAGTCGGCTGGTGTGAAGCTCGACTACGTTCTGGAGATCGACGTGCCTTTCGATGCCATCATCGAGCGCATGAGCGGACGGCGATCACACCCTGCCTCGGGCCGCACCTACCACGTGAAATTCAACCCCCCCAAGCTCGAAGGCAAGGACGATGTAACCGGCGAGCCACTCATCCAGCGCGATGACGACAAGGAAGAAACCGTGAAGAAACGCCTGGAGGTCTACAGTGCCCAGACCCGCCCACTCGTGGACTACTACAGCAGCTGGGCGCGCAACGACGCAGCCGCTGCGCCGCAGTACCGCGCCATCAGCGGCATGGGATCGGTCGAAGAAATCACGGCACGCGTCTTCGAAGCGCTGTCGAAGTAACGCCTCCTCAGCCAACAAAAAAACCGGCCTTGAGCCGGTTTTTTGTTGGGCGGCTTGCATCAGACCGGACTGGAACGCAGCCCGTACACCTTGCCCCCAAAGAACACATATTCTGCACGCACGATCGGCTCCCCCACTTCGTCCTTGAAGGTGAACCCCACCAACGAAAGCGATTCGCCGTTTTTGATTTCGGGCATCTGCCATTGACCCAGGCGGAACAGGGGCGCCAACTCAACCTCCCATCGCCGATCACGTCGGGCGGGCACCACCGCTTTGGCCAGCAGACCAGGGCCGTCCACGCCGGCGCTCTGGGCCGGCAGCGCGCGTTGGGCCAGATCGGCAGGAACGCGCAGGTTCTCGGGCAGCTCCAGCACCAGCTCAACGTGCGGATTGCGCCATTTCACATCGCCCGCCTTGCCCTCCAGATAAATGGGGCGGCCTTGGTCAAAACTGCTCCAACCGTGGTGGGCCAGCGCACCTGTTGAAACACCGCCCCAGCCCAGTGCGGCAGCCACTTGCAAAAGTTCTCGTCGTTGCATGAGGTTCTCCTTCAGATGTAGGCAATCCAGCGGCCACAGGTGATGATCAGTATCCAGATCGCCGACGACAGCAGCATGCTCAAGCGGGCAGTGGTGTCCTGAAGCTGCAGCGAACGGCGCGCATGAAACCAGCCCGCATTACAGCCGGCCAGCATGATCAGCGCCATCTTGATTGTGAACACCCGATTGGCCAACAGTTCCCCAGGCTGGGTGCCGAACATCAGCAGGCCTGTTACCACAGCCAGGCCGAAGCCGAGACCGACCAGACCCAGGCTCAGCCTGGCCAGCGGCTCGATCGGCAAGGCCGATGCCCACCCAAATACCCTCAACTCCAGCAGGATCAGATTGCCCAGAATCAGGGCGACACCGATCAGGTGCACCACCTCCAGCATCGGATAGGCCCAGGGGTGGGCGCCCAGCGCAACCAGCATTTTCAAGCCGTCAGCAGGTGCACGGCCAAGGCAAGGCGGGCCTTGACGGGCGAGAGCCCCGCCGAGTCCGGCAGGGGCTGACCGGCGTGCGGCACCACACGCCCCTGGGCGCAGCGGCTGGCTACCACCACGGCAACGCCGTCGGCCTGTGCCTGCTTCAGCGCCACGAGCAGTTCATCGTGCACGGTGCCGTTGCCTGTGCCCGCGACCACGATGCCTCGCAAACGGGCTGCCCCGCTGGAGGGTTGGGCGAGCAAAGCGCGCACCAGATTCCCATCGGCACCCGCATGGCTAAACATCAGTTCCACGCGGGGCAAGGCTGAGGTCTCAAGAAAGGGTCGCAGGCCTGTTGCGTCGTGCGTGCCGTGCGGCACGGCTTCAGGCCAGGGCCTGAACATGCGCAACTGCCCCTCTTCGACACAACCGAGCTCACCGGCATCCCCGGAGTCGAATGGATCGGTGCGGTACGGGTGCACCTTGGCCACGTCCCATGCGCCGTGGATGCGCCCGGCGCAAACGACGACCACGCCCCGGGCCGGCGGGTGCATGGCAACAGCCGTCGCATCGCTGAGATTCTGAGGGCCATCAGGCACCAGCGCCGTGGCAGGTCGCATCGCACATGTCAGCACAACCGGCTTCGATGGCCTCAGCAGCATGTGCAGCAAGAATGCGGTCTCTTCGATCGTGTCGGTGCCGTGGGTGATCACGATACCGGCCACCTCGGGCCGGGCCAGATGCTCCGCAACGCGGGCGACCAAGGCCTGCCAGACACCCAGCACCATGTCCTTGCTGTTGATCTGCGCGACCTGCTCCACATCCATCGGGCAGTTCGCCAGTCCTGGAACCGTGGCCACCAGATCACCCACGGCCACCTGCCCGGCCACATAGCCCACGTTGTCGTCGGCCCGTGTTGCGCGCCCGGCGATCGTGCCGCCGGTGCCCAGAACCACAAGACGACGTGCCTGGTTTTCATTCACCACTTGCCAAGTCCTTTGAACTGGTTAAAAATACAGCCACTGGATAAGAAAACAGTGAAGTGCAGTGAAGCAGCGAACTGTCGACCGTTCCAGCGTCACACCGGACGGATACCCCGCCCGGTGAGGCATCCACCCGAAGAGGTTCACATGCTCGACATGCCCACCACCGCGCCCAAGCTCACCGCCAGGCAACAGCAGATTCTGGAACTCATCCAGAACGCCATCGCGCGCACGGGCTCTCCGCCCACCCGCGCCGAAATTGCCAGCGAGCTGGGCTTCAAGTCGGCCAATGCGGCCGAGGAACATCTGCAAGCCCTGGCGCGCAAAGGGGTGATCGAACTGGTCAGCGGCACCTCGCGCGGCATTCGCCTGCGCAGCGAGGACCTCCGCTCCATCAATGACTCGCGCGGGCGCCAGCTTACACTCCCGCTCCCCAGCTTGTCCCAGCTCATGTTGCCCCTGATCGGGCGCGTCGCGGCGGGCTCACCCATCCTCGCGCAGGAACATGTGGACCAGACTTACCACGTGGAGCGAAGCCTGTTTCAACGTGAACCCGACTACCTGCTCAAGGTGCGGGGTATGTCCATGCGGGACGTCGGCATCATTGACGGCGATCTTCTGGCCGTGAAATCGGCCAAGGAAGCCAAGAATGGCCAGATCGTGGTGGCTCGCCTGGGCGACGACGTCACGGTGAAGCGCTTCATGCGCCGCCAGAACCTCATCGAGCTGCACGCCGAGAACCCTGACTACAAGACCATCTTGGTCGAACCGGGCGAGCCGTTTGAAATAGAAGGCCTTGCCGTGGGCCTGATTCGCAACAGTTTCCAAGTCTGACCCACGGGTCACGTTGCCTCAGCAGGTGGCGGGCGTTTGGTCCCTCGAGCTCGTGGCTCGTCTTGTGGACACATCCCTGCGTTGGCAACTTCATTGCAATCCTGCCTGTGTTCAACCCCTCATCTGGAGTTTCGCATGGGAAAACTTTTCAATACCAACACATGGCGCGCCCCTTTGCAGTTGATCGACTGCTGGTTGCCGCTGCCCGCAGACCGCCGGCGCCCCACCGCTTCCACCACGGCCGGTCGGGCGGTTCAACGTTTCGCGCGCGCTGGATGGCTGCACAGGGAAGCCGCCAATGCTTCATCGGTTCTAGCAGGACAGAAGGAAGCACACCATGCGGAATCGCCTGCCAGCTTCAGGACCCCGTCACTGCGCCAGGCCGAAGCCCGCCGTGCACAGAACCGCGACACGCGCCTGTTCCTGTCCGGCTCCATGGTCGACGTGTGCGCCGAGCTTGACCGGCTCGCGGCGCAGGAACAGGCGTCCGCGGCTCGCGCGGCCTGAACCCCGCTCGCCCGTGTGGGCGTCAAAGGCACAATAGGCCCATGAATATTGTGATTCTTGACGACTATCAGGACGCGGTTCGCAAGTTGAAGTGTGCGGAGAAGTTGGAGCCGTACCCTGCCAAGGTGTTCACCAACACGGTCAAGGGGGTGGGCCAGCTCTCGGTGAGACTCAGAGATGCCGACGTGCTGGTGCTGATTCGGGAACGCACCCACATTTCCCGCCAGCTCATCGAAAAGCTGCCTCGACTCAAGCTGATCGCGCAGACCGGGCGGGCAGGCAGCCACCTTGATGTGGCGGCTTGCACCGAACGGGGCATCGCTGTTGCCGAAGGCGTGGGTTCACCCGTGTCGACAGCCGAGTTGACCTGGGCTTTGATCATGGCGTCCATGCGCCGAATTCCCCAGTACGTGTCCAACCTCAAGCATGGCGCCTGGCAGCAGGCAGGCCTCAAATCGTCGGCGATGCCGATCAACTTTGGGGTGGGCATGGTGGTGCACGGCAAGACCCTGTGCCTCTGGGGCTATGGGCGGATCGGCCAGCTGGTCGCCGGGTACGGTCGCGCTTTCGGCATGCGGGTAGTGGTGTGGGGCAGCGAAGGATCGCGCGAACGGGCGGTGGCCGACGGCTTTGAAGCTGCCGACAGTCGTGAGGCCTTCTTCGCTGCCGCCGATGTCCTCTCCCTGCATTTGCGCCTTGGCGAAACGACCGCTGGCTGCGTCACGCCGGAAGACCTCGGACGCATGAAGCCCACATCGCTGCTGGTCAACACCTCGCGCGCCGAGTTGATCGAGCCTGAGGCCCTGCTCGCTTCTTTGAATCGGGGACGTCCGGGCATGGCCGCCGTAGACGTTTTTGAATCGGAACCCATCCTGCAGGGCCACGCGCTGCTGCGCCTGGAAAACTGCATTTGCACGCCCCACATCGGCTATGTGGAGCAGGACAGTTACGAGCAGTACTTCGCTTCCGCGTTTGACAACGTGGTCAACTTCATCCGGGGCACACCGACCAACATCGTGAACCCGGGTGCGTTGCAGGTTCGACGATAGCCACGGCCTCGCAAGAAAGACGCCGCATCAGCGGCGTTTTTTCTCTTCCACAAGCTCGGATGGATCAGCGTTTATCGTCGGCTTTTCCACCTTCGGCTGCATCTTGCGAAGGGTCGAAGTCGATCACCTCGAAGTCGATGAGGTTCTCGCTGCCTGGGCGGATCTCGAAGTCTGCAGGCTGCGTGGGCTTGGCCGAAGGCTCCACCGCCACATCCACCTGGGGCATCGACGCCTCGAAGGCGGCCTCTTCCGACAGGTCATCGAGATTGATGTCCAGGCCCAGGCGCGCAGAGGCACGAGGCATATCGTTCAGCCCCATGGGCTGGGTGTGCCGCTCTGAAGCGTCGACCACAGACACCTCGGCAGCCGGTGCCGGCTTGCCCGCAGCTTTCAATGGCTGCATGGCCGTGTGCTGAAAATCGCCGTTGGGACGTGGCGGATTGCTGTCGCGCTGGATCAGGTCCTTGGCGATCGAATGCAGCATCAGCAGCTCGCGATAGGCTTCCAGGTCAAAAACCTCGGAGTTGATGTCGGTGGCGTCGCGGAAGATGGATTGTTCGATCAGGTCCAGCACCCGCGGTTGCGGCCAGAGTGCCTGGATTCGGCTGAATGCGGTCTCGTACGACTCCAGACCCTGTCCACGCTGGGAGTAGCTGTCGAAGGGCGGCGCTCCTGCATTGAAGACATGGTTGAACTCCTCACGGAGATTTTCATAGTCCTGCCGGCGACCCAGGCGGTGGTAGATGTGGAACAGGTCAAGGTAGGTCAGCGCACTGGGTTCATGGCTCTCGGAGAGGTGGTCCTTGAGCACCTGAATGGCTTGCTCGTCTTCACCAAGCGACACAAAGAAGTCGGCCTGCTGCTGCACATCGAACAGCTCCTCCGTGGCCACGGAGCGAGACACACCGATGGCGCTGGTTGCGAAGTCGCGGCGGTCGCGAGTGGCGACCGGAGCTACTGTGCCCTGGGCTGGGGATGCATTGCGTTCGAGGCCGTCGAATTCGTCAAAGCCGGAGTCGTGATCCAGATCCAGATCGAGGTCGACAGCGCCACTTGGGGGCGTCAGGGGTGCCAGACCCGACGAAACCCTGGCGGCTTTGTCGTCCGCATCCAGCGGCACCAGCAGGGTCTTTTCCTCGTCTTCAGGAGCCCACCACGCACGGGAGGCTTCGGAAGCTTCGACGACAACCGCCTGGCGCCGCCGCCAGACCAGCAACACGGCCAGCAAAGCCAGAAGCAGGCAGGCCCCCAACAGATACACCAACCAGTTCTGGAAACGTTGGGCCTGTGATTGCTCGAGCCTCGCATTGAGGTCGCCCAAGGCGGCCTGGGAGCGGGCCTGTTCCTGCCGAAGCTGCGCCACTTCCGACTCCAATGTCGCGAGCTTCTGCGCATCACGCAGGATCTCTTCGGGCGTGGCGTTGATGCTTTTCCACAGTTGTGCAGCGGCTGCCCGGGTCTCCTCCGAGCTGCTGGGCTCGCTGAGCAACAAGGGCGACAACTTGAGCGTGGGGTCCCGCTCGATGCCGGTGGTCAGGTCGATCGGATCGAGCTGCAGCCTGGGAGCGGCTGCGACAGGCTTGGGCGCCTCACGCCGCACCACAGAACGCGGCTTTGCCGCTGCTGAAGTGCCCGCCCGTGCAGGCGCTGCGTTGCCACGCTGTGCGGCGCCCGTGACGGCCGCTGTCGGACCACTGGAGCCGGCCGGTGCGGATGGCGCGCTGGAAACGCCCGAGCCCGCAGCCACCCCAGGCAATGCCGAACGTTCAACGGCCACGGCGCCCGTCGGTGCAGCGCCGCTGGACGGCCGAACAGCGGCCTCAACAGGTTCATTGACCAGGTCGGCGAGCAGCACGAAACGGCGCGTGAACTGGGTTCCGCAGCCAGCGCGGACGTACAAAGTGACGAAAGGCTCGTTGACCGGCATGCTGGCCTGGACGCGCACCGAAGACTCGGCGTCGGGTGCGGTTCTTTGCGGAGAGGTGCGAACCACATTGGGTGAAACCTGCGTGTCGCCGTAGAAGACATCGGTCTGGATGCAGAGGTTGGACAGCTCTTCACCCGGGGCCAGCAAAACTTGAACGCGAACGTCCAGCGGGCGTCCGATCATGGCCGCACCACTGTGCCTGCCCAAGGTGACGGCATGACTGCTCAAGGCAGTTGATAGCAAAATACAACCTGTCCAGTACTTGCGCACGCCAGACTTCCTTGTTTCGTTCGTTGGGCGATTCTGTCATAGCTCCAGAAGCTCTCATTCCAAATACAACACACTTATGCAACCCATCTTTCAGAACACCGGCATTGTTGGAACAGGCGCCATGGGCCGCGGCATTGCGCAAATGGCGGCTCAGGCGGGCAGCCAGGTGTGGCTGTTCGATGTCCAGCCGGGCGCGGCGCAGGCGGCACGTGACGCTTTGCACACCACCTGGCAGACGCTGGTGAGCAAGAACAAGATGCCGGCCGAACAGATGCAGGCTTGTGTCGACCGCCTCCAGCTCGCCGCTGCATTGAGCGATCTCGCCGCCTGTGATCTCGTCATCGAAGCGATCGTCGAGCGACTCGACGTCAAACAACGGCTCTTTGCCGAACTTGAAGGCATCGTAGGCCCAGAAGCGGTGTTGGCCACCAACACGTCATCGCTGTCGGTCACCGCCATTGCTGCACCCCTCAAGCGCCCCTCGCAACTCGCGGGCTTCCACTTCTTCAACCCGGTGCCGCTGATGCGCGTGGTCGAAGTCATCGCTGGCCTCAAGACGAGTGCAAAGGTGTGTCAGCGCCTCACCGACTTCACCCGCCAGTTTGGCCACACCCCTGTGGCGGCGCAGGACACACCCGGCTTCATCGTCAACCACGCCGGGCGCGGCTACGGCACCGAGGCCTTGCGTGTGGTGGGTGAGCGTGTGGCCGATTTCGCCACCATCGACCGCATCCTGAAAGACCAGATGGGGTTTCGCCTTGGACCGTTCGAGCTGATGGACCTGACCGCGCTGGATGTCTCGCACCCGGTGATGGAGTCGATCTACCACCAGTACTTTGAAGAGCCGCGCTACCGACCCAGCGTGATCACCGCGCAGCGCCTGGCCGGCGGGGTGGTGGGCAAGAAGGTGGGCGAGGGTTTCTACGCTTACGACAAGGGCGTGGCCCAGGTGCCGGCCGAGCCCGCCGTGCCGGTGGTGGCCGAGATGCCGCCAGTGTGGGTGTCACCCAAGGCAGCCCGCCGAGCCGAGCTGTATCAACTGCTCAAGGACCAGGGTGCGCAGATCGAAACCGCGGCAGCGCCTTCTTCCGCCGCGCTCATCCTCGTCGCTCCCCTGGGCCTGGACGTGACCACCCTGGCCGCCGTGGAGCGGCTCGATGCCACGCGCACCGTGGGCATCGACATGATGCTGGACGACGCGGCTGTGAAACGCCGGGTGCTGGCCACCAACCCCGCCACGCGCCCCGACATGGCCCAGGCGGCCCACGCGCTGTTTGCGCGCGACGGCAAGGCAGTCAGCGTGATCCGCGACAGCGGCGGCTTCGTCACCCAGCGCGTGGTGGCCACCATAGTCAATATTGCCGCCGACATGTGCCAGCAAGGCATCTGTTCACCGGCCGACCTGGATGTGGCCGTGACGCTCGGCCTGGGTTACCCCTCGGGCCCGCTGGCCATGGGTGACCGCATCGGCCCGACCAACCTGCTGGAAATCCTGTTCAACCTGCAGACGGTTTACGGCGATCCGCGTTACCGCCCTTCGCCCTGGCTGCGCCGCCGTGGCGCGCTGGGCCTGAGCCTCACGCACGAAGAAGCCTGAACGACACCCCACCGCACACACGCCACATGACCGCCAGCCTCAAAAGCCACAGCCATGGCAAGACCATGGTGCTGACCATCAGCAACCCCGAGCACCGCAACGCACTCGGCCCCGACATGTACGCCGCGGGTGTGGAGGCGCTCAACGTGGCCGAGAGCAGCCCCGACGTGCGCAGCGTGGTCATCACGGGTGAGGGCAACCATTTCTGCGCCGGTGGCAACCTGCAGCGCCTGATGGCCAACCGCCAGCAGCCGCCCGAGGTGCAGGTGCAAAGCATTGAAGGCCTGCACAACTGGATCGAGACCATCCGTGCGTTTCCCAAGCCGGTGGTGGCGGCCGTCGAAGGCTCTTGTGCCGGTGCCGGTTTCTCGCTCGCGCTGGCCTGCGACATGGTGGTGGCCGCGCACAGCAGCGTATTCGTCATGGCCTACAGCAACGTGGGTCTGTCGCCCGACGGCGGCGCCAGCTGGAGCCTCATGCGCGCCCTGCCCCGCGCCACCGCCTTGCAGTTGCTCATGTGCGGCGACCGCATCAGCGCCGAGCGTTTGCTGCAGCTCGGTGTGATCAACACCGTGAGCGCCACCGGCGAAGCACTGGTCGATGCATTGGCCTTGTGCGAGCGCCTCAATGCCCGTGCACCCAACGCGCTGGCGAGCATCAAGGAGCTGGCCAATGACGCGCCCACCGTGTTGCTGCATGCGCAGCTGGCGGCAGAACGCGACCACTTCGTGCGCAACCTGCACCATGCCAATGCGGGCGAAGGCATCGACGCCTTCATCGCCAAACGGCCTGCGAACTACCGCTGAAGTTCGTTCGCGTAACCCACCTGCGCGCATACCCTGAGCCCGTTGCCACGTCCCAGTGGCGACAATCATCGACTTTCCAGTCACTCAAAAGACAGCCCATGGACGAACCGATTCTGACAATGGAAGAACGCGAGGCGATCAACAGTGGTCGCTGGTTCTCCAGCCTTTCTCCCTCCCTGCGGCACGACATACTCCGATGCGCTTACGTCAAGCGATTCAAGGACGGCGACCTCATCGTCGCCCGAGGCGATCCGCCCTCCGAATGGACAGCGGTGGCCAAGGGGGCGGTGCGCGTGAGTTCCACCTCGCTCTCAGGCAAGCAGATCACGCTGACCTACGTGGAGCCAGGTGTGTGGTTTGGCGACGTGGCGATGTTCGACGGCGATCAGCGCACGCACGATGCGTATGCCCATGGACCCACCACGCTGCTCTGTGTGGCCCGCACCGATTTCCAGAAGATCCTCAGTTCGCACGTGGAGCTGTACGAAGCCTTGATGCGACTGCAGGCGCGGCGCATCCGCACGCTCTTCGGCTTGGTGGAAGACCTCAACACCCTGCCCTTGCGTGCACGCCTGGCCAAACAGTTGCTGCACCTGGTGCGCAGCTACGGTGTGCCTTGTCTTGCCGACGGCAACGAGATGCGCATCGGTCTGCAACTGGCTCAGGAAGAGCTGGCTCAATTGCTCGGTGCGTCCAGACAGCGCGTGAACCAGGAACTCAAATCGATGGAGCGCGACGATGCGATCCGCATCGAGCAGGGAGGACTGGTGGTGCGCAACCGGGACATGCTGATGCGCATCGCGGAAGCCGAATCCTGAGGATGTGCGTGATGGCCTCCTCTCCCACTTCCCACCAAGGCCTTCACGCATGAGCGACACGCAAAATTTCACCGGCACCCGCCCCGTGGCGGGACAACACCTGTTCGACGAGGCGGCCCTGGCCCACTGGCTTCAGAGTCGTCTGCCGGGTTTTGAAGGTCCGTTGACGGTGGAGATGTTCAAGGGCGGCCAGTCCAACCCCACGTACAAACTCATCACACCCGGGCGCGCCTACGTGATGCGCGCCAAACCCGGCCCGGTGGCCAAACTGCTGCCCTCGGCCCACGCCATCGAGCGCGAGTTCCGCGTGATGAGCGCGCTGCAAGGCACCGGTGTGCCGGTGGCAGAGATGCACGTGCTGTGCGAAGACGAGTCGGTGATCGGCCGCGCCTTCTACATCATGGAGTGCGTCAACGGCCGTGTGCTGTGGGACCAGTCCTTGCCCGGCATGAGCAACGAGCAACGCGGCGCGATCTACAACGAGATGAACCGCGTGATCGCCGCGCTGCACACGGTGAAGCCACTGGCCATCGGGCTGGACGGCTATGGCAAACCCGGCAACTACTTCGAGCGCCAGATCGGCCGCTGGAGCAAACAGTACGTCGCCTCCGTCACGCAACCCATCCCCGAGATGGACCGGCTCATGGAATGGCTGCCGAACAACATCCCGGCCATGGCGCGGGACGAGTCCATGCTGTCGGTGGTTCACGGCGACTTTCGCCTCGACAACCTGATGTTCCACAGCGAAGAACCGCGAGTGCTCGCGGTGCTCGACTGGGAACTCTCCACGCTGGGTCATCCCTTGGCCGACTTCAGCTACCACTGCATGTCCTGGCACATCCCGCCCGGCCTGTTCCGTGGCATCGGCGGGCTGGATGTGAAAGCGCTGGGAATCCCTACGGAAGACGAGTACATCGCGCTTTACTGCGAGCGCACCGGCATCGCAACACCCGCGCAGCTCAAGGCCGACTGGAACTTCTACCTCGCCTACAACATGTTCCGCCTGGCGGCCATCCTTCAAGGTATCGCCAAGCGGGTCGAGGCCGGTACCGCATCGAGCGACCAGGCCGTGAAGTCGGCCGCAGGTGCGCGCCCCATGGCCGAAATGGCCTGGCAATACGCCCGCGGTGCCTGAACCGTTTCAAACACCCGATCACCCACTGGAGACAACATGAATTTCGACTACACCGACAAGGTCAAGGACATGCGCGAGCGCCTGCTGGCGTTCATGGACGAGCACATCTACCCGAACGAAGCGCGCTTCTTCGCCGAGATCTCTGCCAACCGTGCCAAGGGCAACGCGTGGATCCCGACCACGATCATCGAAGAGCTCAAGCCCAAGGCCCAGGCCGCTGGCTTGTGGAACCTCTTCCTGCCGCGCAGCCCGCGTGCGCCACAGGGCCTGTCCAACCTCGAATACGCCCCCATGTGCGAAATCATGGGCCGCGTGCCTTTCGCGGCCGAGGTCTTCAACTGCTCGGCGCCCGACACCGGCAACATGGAAACATTCGAGCGCTACGCCAGCGAAGAACTCAAGGACCAGTGGCTGGAGCCGCTGCTGCGCGGCGAGATCCGCTCGGCCTTCCTGATGACAGAGCCCGACGTCGCCTCGTCGGACGCGACCAACATCGAATGCAGCATTGAGCGCGACGGCAACGAGTACGTGATCAATGGCCGCAAGTGGTGGTCGTCGGGCGCGGGAGACCCACGCTGCGCGGTCTACATCGTCATGGGCAAAAGCAACCCTGACGCACCACGCCATTCGCAGCAGTCCATGATCATCGTGCCGGCCAACAGCAAAGGGGTGACCATCGTGAGGCCCCTCTCGGTGTTCGGCTACGACGACGCGCCGCACGGCCACATGGAAGTGGTGCTCAAGAATGTGCGCGTGCCGGTGGGCAACCTTTTGCTGGGTGAAGGTCGTGGCTTCGAGATCGCGCAAGGACGTCTTGGCCCCGGCCGCATTCACCACTGCATGCGCTCCATCGGCTCGGCCGAACGCGCCATGGAACTCATGTGCAAACGCCTCAACAGCCGTGTGGCCTTTGGCAAACCGGTGTCTGCCCAGTCGGTGTGGCACGAGCGCATTGCCGACGCGCGCTGCCGCATTGAAATGGCCCGCCTGCTCACGCTCAAGGCCGCGTACATGATGGACACCGTGGGCAACAAGGTGGCCAAGGCCGAGATCGCGATGATCAAGGTGGTGGCGCCCAACATGGCCTGCGACATCATCGACATGGCCATCCAGGCCCACGGCGGTGGCGGTGTGAGCGACGATTTCCCGTTGGCCTACGCCTACGCCAACCAGCGCACCTTGCGCCTGGCGGACGGTCCGGACGAAGTCCACCGCATGTCACTGGCCAAACTGGAGTTGGCGAAGCACATGGTCATCAAGAGCGAAGTGGACATGCCGGTCACCCGCGGCTGCTGAAAACTCACAAGCTGCCCGGGCTCAGTCAGCGGCGATCGTCAGGGCTCGCTGACTGAGGCGTTCGAACAGCGCCAGCGCGTGCACCGCCGTGTCCATGTCGCCAGGGCGATCGATCTGCATGCGCAGGTAGGCCTTGCCACGTTCAAGCATGAACAACATGGGCGTTTCGCTGCTCACCGCATCGGGCCAGTCCATCAGCTGCTGCTCGGCCTCGCTGTCGATCCATCGCCTGGCCAATTCGGGGGCATCGGTGAGCGCGGCATAACGGCTCCAGAAACGGCGGTCAGGCCCGACCCAGCCTGCGTCGCGGTACAGGGACAACCACCTGACTTCCTCTGGCACCACCCCAGCCATGGTTTGCAGATCGTCGGTGTACTGCGAATACAGCGCGCGCGACTGGGCCTCCAGCGCATCCTTCAGTGCCCGGTTCATCAGCACCACATGGCCCTTGGGTTTCAGGCCCAGATCGGCCCGCGCCAGCAGCTCCATACCCCGGATGAAAGGGCGGGTGCTTGCCTGGCACTGGATGCGAACCGGCCGGCCTAGCCACGACCCGGCCAGGGAATAGCCTCCCCCTGCCATCGGTGAGAAGCTCAGCTTGTGCTCTTGCGCCCATTCGGCGAGCGGCACCGAGCGTGAACGCAGCCACGTGTGTGGTGCCAGGGCGTGTTTCAAACGGTCAAACATGGAACTGCGTTTTACCTTAGAGTGCGGCTGCTTTGCACCCAACACTTCCATTCAAAGGTCGAATTGATGATCAATGTCCACTCATGGCCCACCCCGAACGGCCACAAGGTCCACGTCATGCTTGAAGAATGCGGCTTCAAGCTCGGTCGAGACTGGCAGGTTCACCCGGTCAACATTGGCCAGGGCGATCAATTCCAGCCCGGGTTCCTGAATATCAGCCCCAACAACAAGATCCCGGCACTGGTTGATCCCGATGGTCCGGACGGCAAACCGATCAGCCTGTTTGAATCCGGCGCGATCCTGCTGTACCTCGCGGCCAAGACCGGCAAGTTCTTGCCGAAGACAGACCGTGCCAAGTTCAAGGTGCTGGAATGGCTCATGTTCCAGATGGGTGGTGTGGGCCCCATGCTCGGGCAAGCGCACCACTTCCGCATCTACGCGCCCGAGAAAATCGAGTACGCCATCAACCGCTACACCAACGAGGCCAAGCGCCTCTATGGCGTGATGGACCGGCAGTTGGCCAGCCAGAAGTACATCGCCGGCAACCAGTACACCATCGCCGACATCGCAATCTTCCCTTGGCTGCGCAGCTGGCAAAACCAGGGCATCGACTGGGCGGACTACCCGCACCTCAAGACCTGGTTTGACAAGATTGCCGCGCGCCCTGCCGTACAACGCGGGGTCGCAGTGCTCGCCGATGCACGCAAACCCCTCACGGACGACAAGGCGCGGGACATCCTGTTTGGCAACAAGCAATACGAAAAACGCTGAAAGTCGGCATCGTTCCCGGAACCCACCGATTCAGCAGGTACAATTCGCAGCTTAGTCGGAGCGTAGCGCAGCCTGGTAGCGCATCTGCTTTGGGAGCAGAGGGTCGCGAGTTCGAATCCCGCCGCTCCGACCATTCATCAAGAAAAAGAAAAAGGCCCACTCTGTGGGCCTTTCTTCTATGTGCTGTCGGTTCTCTGTCTGCCCGTAGCTCAACCGGATAGAGCAGCTGCCTTCTAAGCAGCAGGTCGGGGGTTCGAGTCCCTCCGGGCAGGCCACGGATACATTCCAAGAAGTCCCGCAACATCCCATGCCGCTTGCCGAGCCCTTGATTTTTAACGATTTTTTCGTTTATCGATCTCAAGAGGTTTCAAATTGGCCTGTTGCATCTTGATGATTTCAGGGGAACAATAAGGGGAACAAACCGCGATTTTTGACTATTCGCCGATTTTGTTCCCCTATGCTCACCGACCTCGCCTGCAAAACAGCTGCGTGCCCCGATGGCAAAGCACGTGCACGGCTCACCGATTCTGGAGGACTCTACCTTGAGACGTCGCCCAGTGGCTCCAAACGCTGGTTCTGGAAGTACTACCACTCCGGCAAAGAAAAGCGCCTGGCGCTGGGGGCCTACCCTGGAGTGTCACTCAAGCAGGCGCGCAGCGACCGGGAAGTTGCCCGGCGCTTAGTGCAAGCGGGCTCCGACCCCGCCAAACGCCGGCAGATAGAGCGCCTGGAGGCCAAGCTCCTCGAGAAGAATACTTTTGCGGAAGTCGCACGGGAGCTGCACAGCACCAAAGCCAGCGGATGGAGCGAACAGTATGCGCAGAGGTGGCTCGAGCGCATGGAAAAGGACTTGTTCCCCTGGATCGGTCCTGTTCCCCTACCGGAGATCACCGCACCCATGCTCCTCAACACGCTTCGCCGTATCGAGAAGCGCGGAGCCAGGGAAACTGCACACACCTTGCGCCAGACAGCTGGGCAGGTGTTTCGCTACGGGATTGCAACGGGGCGCTGCGAGCGAAACCCTGCCCCAGACCTTCACGGTGCTCTGCAACCGTTGAACATCAAGCACATGGCGGCCATTCTTGAACCATCAAAGGCCGGCGAGTTGGTGCGGTCCATGCATGAGTACTCTGGCCAGCCTGTCACGCGCACAGCGCTGCTCCTGTCGGCCCTGCTCTTCCAGCGCCCCGGCAACATACGTTGCATGGAATGGGCTGAGGTGGACTTCGATGGCTGCCTGTGGACCATACCCGCCGCCAAGATGAAGCGCACCGTCTACGGCAAGGTCAACGGGCGCCCCCACCTGGTACCGCTGGCGCCCCAAGCCATAGCATTGCTCCGGGAGCTACAGCCCATCTCGGGACATTCACGTTTTGTGTTCCCCAGCCTGATCAGCGTGCAGCGTCCCATGAGCGAAAACACCCTGCGCGTCGCCTTGAGGCGCATGGGGTACAGCAACGACGACATGACACCGCATGGCTTTCGAGCAATGGCCAGAACCATCATGGTAGAGAAGTTGAACATACACCCTGACGCCATTGAAGCCCAGCTCGCACATGGCAAGGCTGGTCCTCTGGGGGCTGCTTACGATCGTGCGGAGTTCATCGATCAGCGGCGATCCATGATGACGGAGTGGGCCAACTACCTGGACCAACTGCACAAAGCCGAGACCGCTTCACCAGTGTGAGACTGTGCCTTTTCATGTGTGGAGGGCATTGGCCTAGGCTGGTCCCCACATGCGCCCTGAAGGTGACGAGCAGACCATTATTTAAACGGATTTAAGGACCAGCGGGAGGCAGCTACAGACTGGTTGCGGGCATTCAAATTTGAAAGCCGAGTCTGGCGACAGTACCGCAACTGGTCATTCACTGGGCTGGATCTCAACGACCGCTCGGACGACTAGACCGGTCGTTATGGCAAGGCTGACCAGATCAAATTGCGGTGGCGGTTTCTCACACTGAAGACGAACGGCTGCTCTTTACCCAATTGCCGTTTTACGATGGCTGATTGAGGCCTGCTCTTGATGTATGACAGACCTCTGTGAACCGCCCCGGCTTTCGTGGAGGCCGGTTGGTTTAAGTCAGGCAGCAGTTGCCGCCTGATTGGCGAGATGCCGGTAATAGTTTGCCTCAGCTTCGGCTGGAGGGATGTAGCCGATGGGCTCCAGCAGCCTGTGGTGGTTGAACCAGGACACCCATTCCAAGGTGGCCAGCTCCACCGATTCCTTGGTCTTCCATGGTGCTCGACGGTGGATCAGCTCGGCCTTGTACAAGCCGTTGATGGTCTCGGCCAGCGCGTTGTCGTAGCTGTCGCCCTTGCTGCCCACTGAAGGCTCGATACCCGCTTCGGCGAGGCGCTCGCTGTAGCGGATGCTGACGTATTGCGACCCACGATCCGAGTGGCAAATCAGGCTGCCGTCTCGCTCGGGCTGCCTGGCATACAGCGCCTGCTCAAGTGCATCGAGCACGAAGTCCGTTCGCATCGAACTGCTCACGCGCCAACCCACGATGCGCCGCGCGTACACGTCGATCACGAAGGCCACGTACAACCAGCCCTGCCAGGTCGAGACGTAGGTGAAATCCGAGACCCAAAGCTGGTTGGGTCGATCGGCCTTGAAGACCCGGTTGACCCGGTCCAGGGGGCATGGCGCCTTGCCATCGCTGATGGTGGTGCGCACCACCTTGCCACGGCGCACCCCCTGCAAGCCCAGGCGCTTCATCAAGCGCTCGACCGTGCAGCGGGCAATGGAGATGCCCTCGCGGTTGAGCTGCTGCCAGACCTTGTCGGCACCGTACACCTGCATGTTGGCTTGCCACACGCGTTCGATCTGTGGCGCCAGGACACCGTCACGCTGTGCGCGCTGACATCGCAGGGTCGGGTTGCGTTGCTGGGCGGCGTGGCGCCAGTAGCCAGACGGGGCGATCTGCAGCACCTTGCAGATCGACTCGACCCCGTAGGCCTGTCGATGCTGATCGATGAAGCCCTTCAGGACTTCAAACGGCGGTCGAGCTCCGCCTGGGCGAAAAACGCGCTGGCCAGCTTGAGGATCTCGTTGGCCTTGCGCAGCTCCTTGTTCTCGCGTTCGAGCTCCTTCAGGCGCTGCAGGTCGGTCGTCGTGACACCGGCCCTCGCACCCGTTTCGATCTCATCGCGCTTGACCCATTCGTTGAGGGTCTGCGGCACGCAGCCAATCTTGGGGGCGATGGATTCGATGGCGGCCCACAGCGAGGGGTACTCGCCTCGGTGCTCCTGCACCATGCGAACAGCGCGTTCGCGCACCTCGGGTGAAAAGTGGTTCGACTTCTTCATGACTCAATCCTCTCAGAGAAAAGAGCCTCCTCAAAATCCGGGGCGGTTCACTGCGCGCCTCAGACAACCTTTATCTCAAGCAGCCGCCCAATGGCATCGACCAGGTCTTTGACTGAATTGGGCTTGTAGACGACCTCTTGCACTCCGGCCTCTCGTGCGCCTGCAGTCAGGTCATCGGTGACAACACCTGAGACGATCACAATCGGAAGATCAGATCGGATTGCTCGGACAGCAATCGCGACATCAAGACCTGAAGCTTTCGGCATATTGAAGTCACTCACCACGAGATCAAAGTCCCGCGGGTTGGCCCGTACAGCGTTCAGCGCTTCATCTGCGATCCCGAACCCGCTGACTCGAAAGCCTCGTAAGCGCAGAAGTCGCTCCATCAGGAAAACCATGCCCTCGTCGTCGTCAAGATAGAGCACATGCCTACCCTGTCCCTCGACGGCCTGCGGCTCGTCAATTGAGCGCCCCGAAATCAAGGCTGGGGCCGGAAGTGCCGGCAGGTACACCTCGAATACGCTGCCCTCGCCCGGAGCGCTCTTGAGCATGATCCCTCCGCGATGCGACTTGACGATTCCATGAACCACCGAAAGCCCCAAGCCTGTGCCGCTGCCCTTTGGTTTGGTGGTGAAAAACGGCTCAAAGATTCGTGTCTGGGTGGCTGCATCCATCCCGCGACCATCATCACTGACCCTGATGCGCGCATAGCGCCCCGCCGACAAGCCACCGCAGCGCTGCGCCTCCAGCTTGAACAGCTTGACTTCGTCCAGTTCTATGTTGATCCGTCCTGTGTCGCTGCGCAAGGCATGCCACGCATTGGTCACCAGATTGATCAGCACTTGTGAAATCTGGGAAGCATCCACCTGAGCGTAGATTGGCGCATCGGTCAACTTGACCTCAAGGTGCACCGCAGCTGGCAGGGTGACCCGCAGCAACCGCGAGGCCTCCTCAAGAATCGGCCGCAGCGGCTGTTCAACAAGTTCCTGTGTTTCGTGTCGACTGAATGTGAGGATCTGATCCACCAGTGACTTCGCACGCTGGCTTGCCTTGGCGATCTCCGTAAGGCTCACCTGCGCCGTATCCGAGTGGTCCACCTGCTCCCGCGCCAGAGCAACGTTGCCAATGATGATCCCGAGGATGTTGTTGAAGTCGTGTGCAATGCCCCCGGACAGCGTGCCCAGAGCATCCATCTTTTGTGTTTGGCGAATTTGCGCTTCCAGGCTTTCATGCGCCTTTTCAGCGGAGACCTGACCGCTGATGTCGCGCACGATCGCTGTGTACAGATGTCGCCCTTGAACGGCTGTGTTTGAGATCGATGCTTCGGCCGGGAACTCTTCCCCGGTCGCCCGCAGTCCGCTGACCCTTCTGAGCAAGTTCTCTGCAGGTCTCTCGCCTTCGTACTTGCCAACTACAAACAAACTTTCGGGTTCGCCCGAACGATGTCGGTGAGGAAAGAAGCGGTCAATTGGCTCGCCAACAGCCTGATCAGCGGAGCAGCCGAACATTGCGCTGGCGGCCTTGTTGAAAATCAGGATGTCTTGGCCTTCATCTACAGTGATGATGGCGTCCATCGCCGAATCGACAATGCTCGCCAGAAGGTTTCTCGCCTCAATCAGTTCGACTTTCGCCCTCTTGCGCAAGGTGATATCACGGACATTGCATTGGATGACATTCAGGTCTTCGACAAGGTAGACGTTGCTGATGAACTCGACAGCAACACGTTCGCCACTCTTGGTCTCAAGAGGAAGGTCGTCGTATCTGATGTAGCGAAGCTCTTGCAGCACCATGAAGGCCTCTTTGTTGAGAGCGGTGTCCTTGAATGCACCGATCTCCCACAGCTTCTTGCCGAGGAACTCCTCGCGCGAGTAGCCAAGCATCTTGATCAGGTAGGGATTGACGTCTTCGATCTGCGCTGTCTCTGCATTGAGCAGCAGGATGCCGTCGAACGCGGTCTCAAACAGTCGTCTGTAACGCAATTCAGAGATCCGCATTGCACGGTCTGCAGCGGCAAGTTTTTCGAGTTCAGGTCCGTTGGTCATTGCTCATGCTGACCCGCCTTAGCATCAAGGTCTGTACGCTGACCGACCGATGCGAGCCCAGACCCAAGTGATTTCAGGGCGAAAACAAAGGCTCCATCAGCACCAGCAGGATGCGCCCAGAGACGATATCTCGAGTCGCATTGGCGAGCAGAACCCGAGCCAGTCCATCCCGAGGCAGCAGTTGCAGTTCGCAGGTCTGCGGTGTCAGTCCTTTGCGCGCTTGCATGACCAGATCCTCCAACTGTTGGGAACCGAGCTCCGTCAACAACCTCGACAGCGGCCTTCCGAGCAGTTCCGCTCGCCTCGCACCCAGGAGCCTCTCCCCAGCGAGGTTGATCTCGCGCAGCACAGTACCCGCATCCATGCTGAGGTAGGCGGCGGGGGCTCGCTCAAAGAGGCACACCTGGCGGGTAAGGGCGCTCTCGAGCTCATCGCGTGAAGTGCAAAGCTCTTCGAATTGCAGATCCAGTTCCACCTGGTGCACCTGAAGCTCGTGCACCAATGCCAGAGCATCTCTGGCGGTGTCGGGCGAGGACGCCAGCTGAAGCAACACGGCCATGGCCTCCTTCGTGCCGGTGCGCTGGGTCCTGCCGCCCTCTGTCAATTGCCACTCTGCGCGCCTTCGCAAATTGAACAGATCATCGGCGTTCTCACCATCGTGCATGTGCATGTTCCTGAGCAGTTATTTCGCGGGGGCAGCGGGGTTGCTCACCGCTGCCGCAAACGGGACTCGAGCTCCTTGGCCGCCGTGATGTCGATCAGCGTGATGACCACGCCCTCGATCATGTTGGCCAAGGTTCTGTAAGGCTTGATGCGCACCAGGTACCAGTGTTCATCGGTCGTGGTGATTTCCTTCTCGATGAAGGTCAATGTTTTGAGCGTTGTTCTGGCATCGTCGTTGAGCTCAGGGTAGTTCAGCGTGGTGGCCAGGTCGGTCAATGGGCGACCAACGTCGCCCTCACGCAGATGGAAGA
>JBBQKZ010000022.1:0-37884 GCA_038327405.1 Burkholderiales bacterium
CTGTACCGCAACTACCAACAAGCGGGCGGCACCTTGCCCATCGACGAGCTGCGGCGCAACCCCGGCGGCGATGCGCTCAACAGCTTTTTGCACAGCCTGGCGGCAACCCCCAATCCCGTGGGCTTGTTGGGCGCCATCTACATCATCGAGGGCACCGGGCAACGCATCGTGCCGCACCTGCTGCCCCTGCTGAAACAACAGGTCAAGCTCCCACCCGATGCCTTCGAGTTCCTGCAGTACCACGGCGCCAATGACGAGAGCCACCTGCAGCGCTGGTTGCAAGGTCTGGAAACGGTCCTGCTGGTCCAGCCCGATGCCGGCAAAGCGATCGTGCAGACAGCCCAGCGTGTTGCCCAGCTGTACCAGATGCAGTTCGACATGGTCTTGAATGACTTGAACCCATCGGAAACCTAGACCATGAAATTCAATGCGAACCACTCCCCAGACCGCTTCGATCCATCCGATCCCAGCCCCTGGACCGCCCTGCATCTGGATCAAAGCACGCCCATCACGGATCGGGTGAAGGTCGTCTGGCTCACCGATTCGAGCAGTGCATCGCGGCAATACCTGTTGCCCTTCGTCAGGCCTCTGGCCCGCACAGCCATCGTCTTGATCCAGGTGCTCAAGGTCGTGCTGCCCAAGCGCTGGGTGGCCAGCCGGTTGTTGCACCGTCTGCTGGCCTGGGGCATGAAGACATTCGTCAGTCCGGAGGCCAACTGGCTGGTTCTGCGCCACTTCCATCTGGGCTCACAGATCCTGCAGTTCGTGGCAGACAACGTTCATGTGCCCGTGCCCACTTCGCCCATCAAGCCCCTGTCCACCGACGACATCCGGGAAGAAGCCTTTCTCAAACACGATCTGAATCTCTACAACTTCATCATTCGCCTGAGCCACGCATTGCGCGAGTCGGGTGTTCCGATGCAGTTTGTCGAGACGCCGGACTTTCGTGCCATCGACGATCCCCCCTTGCGACTGGAAGACATGCCACGGGGGCCTTTCAATGTGATCGACCTTCAGACAGCCATCGAGGTGTTCACACCGGTGTATCAACTCTTCCTCACCGACAACGATTTCTGGCGCGCGTCCAACTCCTTGCAGTTCGATGAAACCATAGCGATCTATTGCGCCACGCTCCTGAACGCTCCTCAGCACCTGGTTTTGCTCAACAACAGGCACCCGCTGGTTCCCTTGAGCACCCTCAAGGCGGGCTATCGACTGGTCTTGCATGGCTTGTCGACAGAAATGCTGCACGGCTTGTTGTTGCAGCTCAAATCCAGGCAGGCATCGGGCAGTGAGCCACACGCTTCGGCCGCGTAGGCCAACCCCGCGATCACCTGTGCCCAGCCAGCCCTGCGTCCACAGGAATCAAGCGATCTTTGCAAAGTTATAAAATTCTGATAACTTTGCAAATTTCAGTAGAATCGCGTCCATGAACCCCGTTCGAAACCCCTTCGCGCCCGGCGCGGGAACGCCGCCGCCCGAACTGGCAGGACGCGACGCGCTGCGCGAGACTTTGCGCATCGCACTGGAGCGCGCGCGCATCGGCCGCCCGGCCAAAAGCGCCATGCTGGTGGGGCTGCGCGGGGTCGGCAAGACCGTGTTGCTGGACCGGGTGCGCGACGACGCCGAAGCCGCCGGTATCCACACGGTGCGGCTGGAAGCACCGGAAGGCCGGTCGCTGCCCGCGCTGCTCGCGCCCCAACTTCGCCAGGCCCTGCTGCGCCTGAGTCAGACCGAAGCCGCCAAGGCGTTCGCCATCCGGGGCCTGCGCGCCCTGGCTGGCTTTGCCAGCCGGCTGAAGGTCACCTACAACGACATCGAAGTCGGCATCGACTTTGAGCCGGAGCCTGGGCTGGCCGACAACGGCGATCTGGAGCACGACCTGCAGGCACTGATGGAACAGGTCGGCCTGGCCGCCAAGGCTGCTGGCACCGCCCTGGCCCTCTTCATTGATGAATTGCAGTACGTGGAAGAGGCGCAACTCGCCGCACTCATCACGGCCCTGCACCGCACGGCGCAGCGCCAGCTGCCGGTGGTGCTGGTGGGCGCGGGCCTGCCGCAGTTGCGCGGGCAGCTGGGCAATGCCAAGTCCTACGCCGAGCGCCTGTTCGACTTTCCCGACATCGGCGCGCTGCCCAAGGAGGCCGCCACGCAGGCGATCGAAAAACCGCTGCACGACGAGGGCGTCGCGATCACCGCGCCCGCGCTGCAGGAGATCCTGCGCGTGAGCCAGGGCTATGCCTATTTCCTGCAGACTTGGGGTAGTCACACTTGGCTGGCTGCCGAGGCCAGCCCGATCGGCATCGATGCGGTGCGCAAGGCCAGCGTCACGGCGATTGCGGCGCTGGACGAAGGTTTCTTCCGGGTGCGCTTCGACCGTTGCACGCCGAAGGAGAAGAAGTACCTGCGTGCCATGGCCGAACTGGGCGAAGGCCCTCACCGCTCGGGTGACATCGCCGCCTGTTTGAACGAAAAAGTGTCTTCGCTGGCGCCCACGCGCAGCTCGCTGATCACCAAGGGCATGGTCTGGAGCCCCACGCACGGCGACACCGCTTTCACGGTGCCCATGTTCGCGGCGTTCATGAAACGCATCGTGCCCGTGATGGAATGAACCACCCCTTGTGTGCCGCACGCCTGAAGGAATTGCCATGAACACCGAACACGAAAACCACAAACTTGAAAAACGCCTGTGCCGCGAGGTCGGCCGCGCGATCGTGGACTTCAACATGATCGAAGAGGGCGACCGCGTGATGGTCTGCCTCTCCGGCGGCAAGGACAGCTACGCCATGCTCGACATCCTGCAGAAACTGCAGGCGCGTGCGCCGATCAATTTCGAGATGATCGTGGTCAACCTCGACCAGAAGCAGCCCGGGTTTCCGGCCGATATCTTGCCGGCCTACCTCACGAAACTGGGGGTGAAGTTCCACATCGAGAACCAGGACACCTACTCCATTGTCAAGCGCGTGATTCCCGAAGGCAAGACCATGTGCAGCCTGTGCTCCCGGTTGCGCCGGGGCATCCTGTACCGGGTGGCCAGCGAACTCGGCGCAACCAAGATCGCGCTGGGCCACCACCGCGACGACATCCTGCAGACGCTGCTGCTGAACATGTTCTTCGGCGCCAAGCTCAAGGGCATGCCGCCCAAGCTGGTGAGCGACGACGGGCAACATGTGGTGATACGGCCCATGGCTTATGTGGCCGAAAAGGACCTCACCCGCTGGGCCGACGCGCGGGGGTTCCCCATCATTCCGTGCACGCTGTGTGGCAGCCAGGAGAACCTGCAGCGCAAGCAGGTGGGCCTGATGCTGAAAGACTGGGAGAAGCGTTTTCCGGGCCGCGTGGAGAACATGTTCACGGCCCTGCAGAACATCGTGCCCAGCCACCTGATGGATCGCACCCTGTTTCCGTTCGAAACCATCCACGCCACAGGCGAAGCGTTTGAGGACGGCGACAAGGCGTTCGACGACGAACCCCTTCCCCAGTTGGCACCGGCCCAGACCGAAGAAACCGCTGCGGCCGGGAACGCAAGCCCTGCGCGCGCAGTCATATCCATTTCTGCAGCGCACTGAAGTCCGTCGGCTCAGCGAGCGCCCGCCACGAAGGAGGCTTCATGAGGATCCCATCTTCCACCCGGCCCTGCGTCGGCCTGTTCAGGATCGGCGCAGCGGCCTTGGCGCTGCTCGCGCTCAGTGGCTGCGCCAGCGTGTTCCTGGTGGACAACCAGGTGCAAAGCTATGCACGCTGGGCCGACCGCCCCACGCCATCCGGTGCCTCCACGCCGGTGGCCATTCCCCGAGCCCCGCAGGTGTTTCGGTTCGACCGTTTGCCTTCGCAGCAGGACCAGCTAGGCGGTGCCGGACAGGTGGGGCTGGAAAAGCTCGCCACCCTCTCGCTGGCCAAGGTGGGCTGGACACCTGCGGCCAGCGGCGTGACGGCACCCTGGACGGTGCAGGTCAGCGGCGGCACCTTGCGCCTGCCACGCGCCCCCTGGGAGAGTCCTTACGACGGGTATTGGGGCAGCGGTTTCGGGCCGGGTTTCGGTTTCCCGGGGCGGGACTATGTGGTGACCGGTACCGGTCAGATCATCTATGCACCGCTGTTTCTGCGCATGGACACGCCCTACTACAAGCGGGAGGTCTCTATGGTGATCCGCAACGCGGCCAGTGGGAGGGTGGTCTACGAAACGCGCGCCGCGCACGATGGCCGGTGGAACAGTTCCAATGCCTTGTGGACAGCGATGCTGGACGCCGCACTTCGCGACTTCCCCGCCCCACCGGAAGGGCTGCGTCAGGTCAACATCGAAGTGCCGCGCTGAACGGTCTGCGATCAGACGCTGCGATCCAGCAGATCCCGAATGGCTTCTCCGAGCGCTTCCATGCTGTCCTGTTTGCCCATCACGTCGCTCACGCCCGCCGCGCTGGCGTCCGCCAGCAGCCGGTCGTTCACATGGCCTGAAATGATGGCGATCTTCTGACCGGGGCGCAGGCGACGGATCTCGACGGCGGTTTCCACCCCCGACAGGCCCGGCATGTTCTGGTCGCTCACCACCAGATCCACCGACACCTCGGGATGCGCGCGCAGCCATGCCAGAGCGGCTTCCCCCGACTCGAACGTTGTGGCCTCGTGCCCATGCTTGCGAAGCAGGCGCCCGACCAGAAACACCAGCGCCTCGTAGTCGTCGATGTAGACCACGTGTTTGGCTTCAACAGGTTGGCGGGTGGCCGCTGACGCAGCCACCGCCGCCGGCGAGACGCCTTCATTGGCATCGGCGGCATCGGCGGCCGCCGCCAAGGGCAGGTACACGTCAAACCGCGTACCTTCGCCAGGCTGTGAGTGCACGTTGATCGCCCCGCGGTGCGCCTTCACGATCCCGTGCACCACCGCCAGACCCAGACCCGTGCCGGCACCGGGGGCCTTGGTGGTGAAGAACGGCTCGAAGATGCGACGCTGCGTCTCGACGTCCATGCCCGGGCCGTTGTCGGCCACGCTCAGACAGGCGTACAGGCCGCTGGCCAATCCACCCAGCTGCAAGGCCCGGGATGCATCCAGCCGCACCTCGCGCAGCGCCACCGTGATGTCGCCCGAGCCTCCTTCCATGGACTGCCAGGCGTTGGTGCACAGGTTCATCAGCACCTGCTGCATCTGCGTGGCGTCGGCCAGCACCTGCAGGCTCGCCGACGGCAAACGCGTGACCAGCTTGACGCCAGCGGGCAGCAACGAGCGCATGAGTCCCAAGGTCTCTTCCACCAAGGGCTTGAGCGGCTGGCGCTGCATTTCCTGCGTCTGGCGGCGGCTGAAGGTCAGGATCTGCTGCACCAGCTGGCGCGCCCGGATGGCCGCCCGGTTGATCTCGGCCAGGCTCTCCTGTGCCGGGTGGTGCTCGCCCACATCTTCACGCGCGAGCACCAGGTTGCCCAGAATGGCGGCGAGCAGGTTGTTGAAATCGTGCGCCACGCCGCCGGCCAAGGTTCCGATGGCCTCCATCTTTTGCGATTCCCGCAACTGCACTTCCAGCGCGTGCTGCTGCGCTTCGGCTTGCTTGAGTTCGGTGATGTCGGTGTGCGTACCCACCATTCGAAGGGGCACCCCCCGCTCGTCTCGCGTGATCACCACACCGCGCGACAGCACCCATTTCCAGCGACCGTCCTTGCAGCGGACGCGGTGCTCGTTGCGGTAAACCGGAACCCGCCCATCAAAGTGGGCCTGTCGATCCAGCTGCATCTGGGCAACATCGTCGGGGTGGGTGCGGGCGTCGAGCTCCATCGAAAGGTTGGCGATGTCTTCGTCGGCGTAGCCAAACATGGCCTTGATGCTGCTGGAAAAGTACTCTTCGCCGCTCTGGATGTTCCAGTCCCAAACGCCGTCACCTGCGCTCTCCAGCGCCAGTTTCCAAAGCGTTTCACTGGCATGCAGGGCAGCTTCGGCGTCCTTGCGATCGGTGATGTCGAACAGCACGCCCACGCGCAGGAAGCCGTTCTCGTCAGAGGACACCGCGCAGGAGCGGTTGCAGACCCACTTGATGCGTCCGTCGGGCAGAACCACGCGGAACTCGGTGTCCAGGTTCAACGCGCCCGACAGGATGGCCTCGCGGCCTCGCTCCAGGACGTCCTGGTCCTCAGGGTGAAAGTACCGCGTCAGCAGCGATGGGTCGCGCATCAGTGTTTCGGCGTCAAAGCCATAGAGCTCCCGGATGCCGGCGCTCAGGAAACGGTACTCACGCTGACCGGTGTTTCGCACATACACCGAAAACACCGCCCCCGGCATCTGGGCCGTGATCAGGCGCAGCTGCTCCTCGCTGTCGCGCAGCGCCTTCTGGTGGCGCATGCGTTCGGTGATGTCCTCCACCGTGCCCTCGTAGTACAACAAGGCACCGGACGCATCCCTCACGCTGTGAGCGTTTTCGTTGATCCAGACCCGCTCGCGGGTGTTGTGCCGGTGGATTTCGGAAATGAAGCCGCGCACAAAACCATCGCGTTCGAGCTGGCGCTGGAAGTCAACCCTTCGCACGGGATCAACGTACCACTCGAGTGCAATGTCCTTCACGGCGCTCAGCATGGCAGCTTCCGAGGCGTACCCGTTGAGCTCCACCAGCGCCCGGTTGGCGCGCAGCATCTGCCCTTCGGGTGAGCTGCGGTAAGCCCCGATCGGCAAAAAGTTGAACAGGGTGGAGAAATCCCCGTCAGCGGAAGATCGCGGCAGCGTCATGAAGGCGATTGTGTCGCAAACCCTGCGCTTTCCAGACAGGCGACACACGTGAAAGTGGCTCCGCCGGTACAGTTGCAGGCTTCTGCCTGACCAAGAGGAATCGCTTTGAACGTCACCCGCATCCTGGCCGTGCGCCACGGCGAAACCGCCTGGAATCGCGACACCCGTATCCAGGGCCACACCGACATCGAGCTCAACGAGCATGGTCGCTGGCAGGCGGCACGGCTGGCCGAGGCGCTGCGCGACGAACCCATTGCCGCGGTGTATGCCAGCGACCTGCTCCGCGCCCACGAGACCGCGCAGGTTGTGGCCCGCTCCCGCAGACAGAGCGTGACGAGCCACCTGGGCCTGCGCGAACGCTGCTTTGGCCGTTTCGAGGGGCACACCTGGACCGAGCTGGAACAACGGTTCCCTGAGGAGTCTCAGGCCTGGCGCAAGCGCGTCCCCGACTTCGCCCCACCGGGGGGTGAGTCGCTGCTGCAGCTCGAAGCCCGCGTGGTACCCGCCGTTCAAGAGCTCGCGGCCCGCCACCCGGGCGAGCAGATCCTGGTGGTGGCCCACGGCGGAGTGCTCGACATCCTTTACCGCACGGCCACGCGCCTGGGCCTGCAAGCACCACGAAGCTGGGAGCTGACCAACACCGCCATCAACCGCCTGCTCTGGAGCCCTGAAGGCCTGAGCCTGGTGGGCTGGGCCGACACGACCCACCTTCAAACCTTTCCAAACCCGGCTCTGGATGAACGCCATGCATGAAACGGGAACGACGGCGCGGTGGCGCAGGGCACAGTCCTGCCTCGGCCATGGCGTGGACACGATCGACACCCCCTCGCTGGTGATCGACCTGGACGCGATGGACCGCAACCTGGCGCGCATGGCTACCTTTGCCAGCGCAAGCGGCCTTCGCTTGCGGCCACACGCCAAGATGCACAAGAGCGCCGAACTTGCCCAGCTGCAGATGCGTCACGGCGCTGTCGGTGTCTGTGTGCAAAAGACCGACGAGGCGCTGGCGCTGGCCGAAGCGGGCGTGCGCAATGTCTACATCAGCAACGAGGTGATTGCGCCGTCCAAGCTGCTGCGTCTGGCGCAAGCGGTGCGCCAACAGGAGACCAGGTTTTCCATTGCGGTCGACAGTCTGGTGGGCGTCGAGCGCTTGGCACATGCGCTGCACGCTGCGGGTGTCGGCGCGCCAACCACCCTGGACGTGCTGGTGGAAATCGACGTGGGCCATGGTCGCTGCGGCATCGCACCGGGTGCCGCAGCGGTGGCCCTGGTGCGGGCCATCTCGCAGCACGCAAGCCTGCGCTTTGCCGGATTGCAGGCCTACCATGGTGCAGCACAGCACCACCGAACAGATACCGAGCGCGCTGCGGCCATCACCCGATCGGCACTCGCCGTTCAGAAAACCTGCCGTGCACTGGAAACGGCGGGCTTCAAGGTGCCCCTGGTCACTGGGGCCGGTACGGGCACCTTCACGCATGAAGCCACCAGCGGCGTCTGGGGTGAATTGCAGGCAGGCTCTTACCTTTTCATGGACGCCGACTACGCTGCCAACGAGAAAGACCCGCTGGCGCCAGCCTTTGAGCACGCCCTGTTTGTCAAAAGCTAGGTGATGAGCCGGCAGGCCAGCCATGCGGTTTGCGATGCTGGCCACAAGAGCCACGCCATCGACAGCGGCATGCCGCTGGTGTGGTTTCCAGCAGGCTTGAATTACACCAGCGGCGGCGACGAACACGGCGTGTTGCTCGCTGCAGGCCACGCACCGCTGCCCGAGCTGGGCGAAGTGGTCTGGCTGGTGCCCGGCCACTGCGATCCCACGGTCAACCTGCACGACTTCATGGTGGGTGTGCGCGGCGGTCTGGCTGCGGGTGTGGTGGAACGCCTGGTTCGGGTGGACGCCCGAGGCTGCCTGGGCTGAAGAAGCCAAGCCCCCGACCCGCAACGGGAGGGGGCAGTGGTCTTCAGGATTCGACCGTTGCCTTGGTGTAGTGACCGATCAGGGCCAACAGTTCGTCTTCGGCATAGGGCTTGCCGAGGTAATGATCCACGCCCAGCTCACGCGCGTGTTCGCGGTGTTTTTCCGCGATGCGCGATGTGATCATGATCACCGGCAGGTCGGACAAGCGGGCGTCGCTGCGGATGTTGCGCACCAGGTCAAAGCCGTCCATGCGGGGCATTTCGATGTCGGACAGCACCACCGAAGGCCGCTCGGCCTGCAGCTTCTCCAGGGCCTGCAAGCCGTCAGCCGCCAGCGTGACCCGGTAACCTTCGCGCTGCAGCAGGCGCTGCGTGACACGGCGCACGGTAATGGAATCGTCGACCACCAGCACCAGCGGAACCGCATTGACTGCAAGGTCCATCGGCATCGGAGCGTCAGCCGGCATGTCCTTGGCCAGCTTCTGCTGCGCAGCCACCCAATCACGCACCTGCTCACCGTACACCGTCGCCAAGGCCACCGGGTTGTAGATCAGGGCCACGGCACCCGATGCCAGCACCGACATGCCCGCCAGACCTGGCAAACGGGAAAGTTGGGAACCGAGGTTCTTCACCACAACTTCCTGGTTGCCCAGAACTTCGTCCACGTGCATGGCCACCCGCTGCGCCGCGCTTCGGAAGATGATGACCGGCAAGGTCCGGCCTTTGGATTCGAGCGACTGCACGGACGACTGCAGCAGGGCACCGGTCCAGAAGAAGGGCACGGATTCACCCGCCACGGTCAGGGAACCGCTGGCATAAGCTTTGGCCAGTTCGTCTGCACTGACACGGCGCACCAGCTCCACCAGGTTCGATGGCACCCCCAAAGTGAGGGCACCGGCCCGCAGCATCACAACCTGCGTCACGGCGGTCGTCAGCGGAAGCACCAGCTTGAAGTTGGTGCCTTGGCCGGCCTGGGTCGCGGTCTCGATGCGGCCGCCCAGGGCCACGACGTCGTTGCGCACGACGTCCATGCCGATGCCCCGACCCGCCAGCTCGGACACTTCACGCGCCGTGCTGATACCCGGCTCGAAGACCAGTTGGGCCGCTTCAGCATCATTGATGTCGACGTCCGGTGCAATCAACCCGGCGGCGGAGGCCTTCTCGCGCAAGCGCGGAAGATCCAGACCAGCGCCATCGTCGGCAAACACCACCGACACATCGTTGAGTTCCTGCGCCAGCGTGATCTCGATCCGACCTTCTGCGGGTTTTCCGGCGCCGAGCCGGTTTTCGGGCGACTCGATGCCGTGCACCACGCTGTTGCGCAACAGGTGTTCAAAGGCCGCCGTCATCCGGTCCAGCACGCCGCGGTCCATCTCGATGTTGCCGCCGGTGATGTCCAGCCGCACCTGCTTGCCGGTTTCCTTGGACGCCTGTCGCACCACGCGATACAGCCGCTCGGAAATGCCCTCGAATTCCACCATGCGCGTGCGCAGCAGGTCGCGTTGCAACTCCCGGGTTTGCCGGCCCTGCGCGACCAGACTGTCTTCGGTCGATTCCACAGCGCGTTGCAAGTTGCGCTGCACCGTGGCCACGTCGTTCACCGACTCCGCCATCATGCGGGTGAGTTCCTGGACGCGGGTGAAACGGTCGAACTCCAACGGATCGAAAGACTGGTCTGCGTCGCGGGCCTGCGCCAGTCGCGACTGCATCTGGGTCTCGGCCTGCAGTTCGATGTCACGCAACTGCCCGCGCAAACGATCCAGGTTTCCCGTGAGGTCTTTCAATGAGCCCCGCAAGGTCACCAATTCGGACTCCATGCGCGTGCGGGTGATCATCACCTCGCCCGCCTGGTTCACGAGCCGATCCAGCAGTTCGGGTCGCACGCGCACGGCAGCGCCCGCACGAGCCTGGGTGATCGTGGGTGCCACCGGCAGGGTGAGCCCGTCCATGGTCCGGGTCGCGGTGGCTTGAGGTTCCACCTCCGCCTGGACCGCCGCCAACGCTGGCACGTCCACGGTCACCGCATCGGGAACCACCTGTTCAGGCGCGGTCTCAACCACATCGCTCGACGCGGGATCCCGGCTGCGCAAAATCTCGAAGCGGGCACTGATATCGTCAAAAGCCGATTGCAAGGGCTCGAGATCCGCACCCCGTTGAAGGTCGGAACCCAGGCGCTCTGCCGTGGTCTCCATGCGGTGCACCATTTCACCCAGGCGCAAAGCGCCTGCCAGGCGGGCACTTCCCTTGAGCGTGTGGAGGTTGCGCAGGACCTCCGAACGGGCGCTGCCGTTGTCCGGGCGCGCCACCCACTGGCGCAAGGCGCCTTCGAGTTGCGGCAAGAGCTCCTGGGCCTCTTCCGCAAAGATCGGGAACAAATCGATATCGATCGTGTCAAGCACGTCGATGTCGTCATCGATATCCTGCACATGGCCGTGGTCCACCCTGTGGCTGTCCGCGTGCGGCGCGACAAAGTCGATCGCTGGTTCGGCCAGTGACGGCAAATCGAACGTGGTCAGCGGCGCAAACCTTGAGGCGGACTCCGCCTCAACACCGGCCGCCACCAAAGCAGGCTCTTCGGAGAGCTCCACCTCGGTTGTCGTTTCTTCAATCACCGGCGATGTGTCGTCAACCGTTGTGTCGGACTGTTGGGAAGGCTCTTCGGGCACCGGGTCGTGGACCACGCGGTAAAGCGCCTCCATCAACTGCGGATCTGGCTCCTTGAGAAAACCAGCGGCGAACTGATGCAGCAGGCGGCGGATGTCTTCGGACGCATCGACAAACAGGCTGGCCTGTTCAGCCGTGGCCTGGGCTCCCGCCTGCTGGTGAAGGCTCACCGAGCCCAACGCATGCTCCAGCGCACGCGCGATGTCGGAGAGCGACTGGAATCCGACCGTGGCAGAACTGCCCGCCAGTGAATGTGCAAGGGCCTCGGTCTGCTCCGGCACCGGCTCGTGACGCTCGAGCGCCCACTCAGCCAAACCGGTGCACAGACGGCGCGACCACTCATCGGCCTCATTGAGGTAGACGTTATAAAGCTTGAGACCGATCCTCAGCGAGCCGATCACCCGGGTCTGCTCATCGGGCACATCCTCGACGGGAACTGGACCGTCCTGATCATGCTGCGGCGTGCCTGCGTCAACGTCAACGTCAACGTCAACGTCAACGTCAACGTCAACGTCTGCGGTTTCGGGGTCGATCGATGGTTCAAGCTCTGCTGCCTCGATCACTGGAGCAACCTCTTCCGCCGGCGCTGCCTCTTTTGAAGAGAAAGCGGCCAGGCTTCCGAAGTCAATGTCTGCCAACATTTGCTGGGGATCGGGCAGGTTACCCGCAGGCTGTGGCTCAAAATCGAGGAACGCCGTATCGAACGGAACGTCTTCTTCCTGGTCAACCGGCGCCGGTTGACCGTCCGAAACAGGCGCATCCAGTCCGTCCAGATCAAAGGAAGGCAAATCGAGCTCTTTCGGCTCGACGGTTGCTTCTGTGCCCTGACCTTCTGCCAGCGATTCATCCAGATCAAAGGCGCCTGCCGAACCTTCGTCGGCCAGGGTCTGCGTGTCGGCCGCCTGTGCCAGCGGCAAGTACCGCCCCTGGTCACGCAGCGCTTCAGCGCTGGCCTTGAAAGGCGACGCCTTCCATTGGCTTTCCCGGCGCGTGGCAATGTCTTCCACCCACCGAGCGAATTCGGTCATGGCCTGACCGGTCAACATCAGCAGCGGCGGACTGGCGGGCCTCTGCTCGGCCAGCACCGTGTTGAGCAGTTGCTCCATGGACCACGCAGCCTGCCCGAACTCTTCCAGCCCGACCATGCGGGAGCTGCCCTTGAGTGTGTGAAAGGCGCGACGCAGCGTGGTGAGGTTTTCCAGGTCGCCGGGCTGCACCTGCAGGTGCCCCACTGCATCCAGGCCGTTGCTCACCACTTCCCGCGCTTCTTCGAGGAAGATGTCCAGCAGGTCGTCCTCGTCGTTGTCTTCGCCAGTCGTGTCGACCTGTTCCCGATCGTTGGCCGGCATCGAGGCCTCGGAGAGGCCGACCAAGGCCTGAGCGCCCGCCGCAGCGTCCTCGCCTACCACCGCACCAGCGGCCTCGCGAGCCGCACGGGCCACGCCCGACTGCTCTGCGAGGGTGGCCTGCGCAGCCAGCGAATCCAGCTGCTGGCTCAGATCCACCAAGCTCATGCCCCCCTGCACCTCACTCACCACCTGCTGCACACCGTCGCTGATGGCCCGTGCTTCGTCTCGCACAGTCGGGTGCCTGAGTTCGGCGTGGGGCGCGCGACCCATCAGAGGCAGCAGCTCACCTTTCTCTTCGTCAAAAACGAACAGTTTCTTGGCCAGCGTGGGCTGGTAGTTCAGCATGTCAACCAACAGACTCATGGCACTGAGGTTGTTGCCCAACTGCTGGAAGGTACCCGCTTCACGAGCCAGCGCCTCGTCCACCTCGGTGTCGAGAATCTGCTCGACCATGGTTCGCATCCGGGTCACCGCATGCACGGCATGGTCCAGCCCGAGAACCGACAACACGCCGCGCATCTGCGCCAGCTGGGACACGGCCACGTGCAGACCATCTTTTTCCTGGGGGGTGCGGAAGAACTGGTCGAGCGATTTCTCTACCTCACCCAAAGACACCTTGAGTTCGCCAACCACGCTGCCCATCGTCTGGCGATCGCTCACCCGACGGTACAACTGCTCCATCCATGCATCCAGCGGCTGCGCAGGTTGACCCCCCATCACGGCTTCAAGTCGGTCAGCGAGCGCCTGCGTTCGTTCTGTCAGTTCAGGTGCGCTGGGATCAAAGTCTTCAAAGGCAGCTTCGAGATACAGCGTGGTGGTGGCCACTTCCATGGCCAGCTCCGGGCTCACCCCGCCGGGTTCGCGCACGGCGTGGTCGGCCGCCTTCACCAATGCCTGGGCCAGCACCGTGCTCGCTGGATGCAGCTTGAGCAAAGAATCTCCGATCAAGCCGAACTGGTCGGCCACCTGCCTCGCCCGGCTGGCATCTCCACCGGAGTAAAGAGACCATGCTTCCTTGGCTGAATTGATGCGCTTTCGCGCTTGCGCAAGCACCGCAGGATCGTACCGACCCAGTGTGGCGACGTGGTAGTCGACCGCCGGTGGAACCCCCAGGCCAAACGCCTTGCGCACAGCAGCCAACTGGGGCGACTTCAGCTCGGAAACCTCGATCGGCTGCGCACAGAAGAACAGCAGATCGTGAAGCAAGGTTTCAGACACCTGCGACTTGCCTTGAGACAAGGTCACGAACTGCATCAGGATGCGGGAAAAGGCCCGCTTGACATACACATCGTTGGGCAACAGGCGCTGTGCCACAGCCTCAAAGAAACCGGAAGCGACCCGCCAGAAGGTTCGTGTCCGGGTGTTTTCAGCACCCACCGAAAGACCGGCACACAGCTTGACCAGCTGTTGCGCTGCGGCCTGGCTGTCGGTCTTGACGACCAGCAGCACAAGACGATCAAACAAGGAGCGGATGGAGGCGTCGCAAGCGAGCGCTGTGCGATCTGTCGGTGCCTCGACATCGAGCCCGTGGTGGTCAAACGGCCACAAATCGGCGGGATGGACCCGCTCGGCTGCGGCCAGCTCCTGGACCTCGCGGTATTGAGAGAACAGGGCCACCGGCTGCACCGGCTTGTTGTTCAGAACCGCTTCCAGATACTCGATCAAGGCAAAGCTGGCGCGCTCGACCTTGGCCGCGGCTGCGTCATTGCAGCTTTGCGGCCGCTGGACAAACCGTTGGACGGCGGCTTCCATGGCCCGAAGCACATGGGCAGGTGCACCCAGCCCGACCATCTCCAGTGCGCCCACAGCCTGATGCAGCTGCTGGCGGGCCTGGCGCAGTGACGCAGGATCAACCGCCTGCAAGTCGTCCAGACGGGACTGTTCGGTTTCACGAACAAACCGCTTGATCGCCTTGTTGGCGCCATCCAGCGATTTGCGCAGTTCTTCAAACACCCATGCCAATGGACCGAGGTCGGCGACAGGGGGATCCATCTGCAGACTGTCGGTGGCGGTGTCGAGCATGTTGGTCTTGGAGTAAAGGTCCGACTGGGGCAATCAGGCGATCTTGAATCGCGACACCGACTGACGAAGTTCTTCGGCCATGGCCGAGAGCTCACGCACCTGCTGCGCCGTGGAGCGGGTGCCCTCACCCGTCTGTTCGGTCACGGCGAAAATGTGCTGGATGTTGCCCGCCACCTCGTTGGCCGAATCGGCTTCGCGTGAAGCGGCATTGGAAATCTGCTCGATCAGCTCGGCCAGTCGGCGCGACACGCGGTCGATCTCGGACAGCGCGGTACCTGCGTTGTCAGACAGCTTCGCCCCCTCGACCACACCTTGCGTGGAACGCTCCATGGCGGCCACCGCGTCTTGCGTGTCGGTTTGAATGGCCTTCACCAGCGCAGAGATCTGGCGCGTGGCATCGGCGGACCGTTCGGCCAGTCGCTGCACCTCTTCGGCAACCACCGAGAAGCCTCGACCAGCTTCACCGGCCGAGGCCGCCTGGATGGCGGCGTTGAGCGCCAGCACGTTGGTCTGTTCGGTAATGTCGGAAATCAGCTCGGTGATCTCGCCGATCTCTTGCGACGACTCACCCAGTCGCTTGATGCGCTTGGACGTTTCCTGGATCTGATCGCGGATCGAGTTCATGCCGCCAATCGCGTCCTGCACAGCCTGCAGACCCGACTCGGCGGCTTGCAGAGAAGCTCGGGCCACCGTGGCCGATTCTTGCGCCTGACCCGAGACCTGGTTGATTCGCTGCGCCATGTCGAGCACCGACTGACCAGTTTCGCGAATCTCCCGCAACTGTTCAGTGGAAGCGGCCAACAGTTCGGTCGAGGTGCTTTCCACCGCCGACGTGGTTTGCGCCACACGCGTGGCCGTGGCCTGCACGTTGCCCACCAGCGACCGCAACTCTTCGACCGTGTAGTTCACCGAATCGGCAATGGCGCCCGTGATGTCCTCGGTCACCGTGGCTTCCTGCGTCAGATCGCCTTCAGCAACCGTCTGCAGTTCGTTCATCAACCGCAGAATGGCCGCCTGGTTGGCGTCGTTGACCCGCTTGGCGTCCTGCTCCAGTGACTCGGCCGCCAAACGTTGCGACTCGGCTGCCAGCTGACGTTGACGGCTCTCCTGCAGCTGCACATAGGCCAGTCCGCCAGCGCACACCAGAGCGAAGAGAGCAGAGAACAACAGAGCGCCAAATTCGCCACCGCTCAACCCCGAACGGGAGGTCAGTTCCGACTGCAGACCCTGCAATCCAAGGCGAAGCGGCTCACTGTCCGCAATGATGCTGGCCTGCGCTTCACGCGCCGACACCAGCCCCTGAAGGTTGCCCAGGATGGCGCCGGCTTCAACGCGTGTCTGCTCGTACAGCGCAAGCAGGGCACCAAGCCTCTCGCGCACTTGCTCGTCGCGGGCGGCGGCCAGACGAAGTTCTTCGCTTCCACCCAGCAGGCCCTCCGAAATTTCCTTGAAGGTGTTCAAGTCCTTGCCCAGCAGGAACACGGCTTCCGGGCTGACGTTTTCCAGCGTCAGGAACTCGTTGGCCGATTTGCCGATTCGCTGCGTCAACATCACCAGCTGGCCCGAAGCCGAAATTTCGGCAGCGGGTGCGTTTTGCTGGAGCTTCAACGAGGAGATGGTTTCAGCAATCTCGAGCAGGTCCGAGGACTGGCGGTTGATGGTCCGCAAGGCGTTGCCCACCTGGGTCAGGATGCCTTCTTGGGCAAGCACCGCTGAGGCGTTGCCTTCGGCTGCGTCGATGCGGGGCAGGAGCTCATCCAGCTGGCTCGTGTACTCCGGTCCGAGGGCATCGATGGACAAGTCCGCATCGCCCTGTTTGAGACCCCTCAAGCTGCGTGAGAGCACATCCGAACTGTCACGCACCTCGGGAAAGGCGGCGGGACTGCCGATCAAAGCCTGGGAAACACTCTTGGCAAGCCGCTGGGACTGCATGAGTGCCTGACCACTGGCCGCAAGTTGTTGGCTGACTTTTTCGGTCTGACTCAGCACAAAGAAGGTGATCGCGCCCAGCACCACCAGGCCGAAGGCCAGCAGAACAGCCAGGGAGCGTTGGTGTTGCTCCGCCGTTCGCCGACCCAGCAAAGGAACAGAGATCAGGCCGGCTTGCCCGGGACCCTCATCGTCTTCAGACATGAGCAGATTGCCAGAGAAGTCGTCTGCCTGCGGGTCGGGCGCCAAGCGTGCCGCAGCCAACTCGGCCGCCTCCTGATCGCTCACGGCGGGCAAGTCGAGTTCATCATCGGCTTTTTTCTTGAACAGTCCCTGGAATCGATCAAGCGTGGCCATGTAAACACCTTCCAACAGAAAACGAATGAGAAAAGACCGTGTCGGTCAAACGTATGGATCGTCAGGCCGCAATCGCGAGGAACTCGGGTTCACCCACCAGCACCTGCAAGTCCAGCTCTTGCCAGGACAGGCCCTGGGCATCCACCAACGATCGGTTGAAATAGGCGGGCGCACCATCCGGCCTGGCGCCGAAGCCGCTGAACATGACGGCGCTGCGCAAACCCAGCAGTCGGTCGATCCAGATCACGGCATTCACACCGAGCGCGTTGTGCAAGCTGACCAGGCGAGACTCCGAGGTGATGCGGTCCCCTTGGGCACCGCCCAGAACGCCTGAGAAGTTGGGCGAGGCAGAGTCGACGAGCGTTGCCAGGTCGATCACGCCGTGCAAGCCACCGCGCAAACTGGCCACTCCCAGGAACCATGCCTTGGTGTACGGGACACGCTGTACCGCAGACCATGGAAAAATTTCGCCGGACTGAACCAGCGGCAGCAAGTAACGGTTGCCGTTGGATTCCACCGCCAGCCAAGCCGCCGTGACGGCTTCTGTTTTGGCAACACTCAGTCGCTGGGCCAAACGTTCCTGCAGCTCCTTCAGTGATTGTCGTTTGGCCATGCTGGGTGGGATTCAGTTCAAGCTAGGGTCAGGCCAGGGCCCGGATTTTGGACAGCAACTCTTCACCATTGACAGGCTTGGTCACATAGTCGCGTGCCCCCTGCCGCATTCCCCAAACTCGATCCGTCTCCAGATTCTTGCTGGTGCACATCACGATCGGAATGCTTGAATACTGAGGATCGCGGGTGATGGCACGCGTCAACTGAAATCCATTTTGACCGGGCATCACAACGTCCATCAAAATCAGATCCGGCTTTTCCTCTCCCAAGCGACGGAAGGCCTCGTCCGCGTTCTCGGCGGTCCTCACGCTGTAGCCGTTTTTACTCAGCAGGTCGGACAGCACCATGAGTTCGGTTTTTGAGTCGTCGACAACGAGGATTTTGTGGATGGCCATCATGCAGCTCCGGCTAGGTTGGCGCCGAACTGCTGCACGGCATGCAGCAGTTGGTCTTTGGTGAAAGGTTTGGTGAGGTAGTCCTGCGATCCGACCATGCGACCACGCGCCTTGTCGAACACGCCATCCTTCGATGACAACATCACGACGGGGATGTTCGCAAACCGGGCGTTGCGTTTGATGATGGCGCAGGTCTGGTAACCATCCAGTCGCGGCATCAGGATGTCGCAGAACACCAGATCCGGCTGGTAGTCGTTGATCTTGGCCAGTGCGTCGAAACCGTCGTCGGCCAGAAGCACTTCATGCCCACCCTGCTTGAGGAAGATCTCGGCGCTGCGCCGAATGGTGTTGCTGTCGTCGACGACGAGGACTTTCAAGGGGGGTGTTGTGCTCACGGTTCACAGGCTCCAGAAGTTGGGTCGGGAAGTGGGACGCAAGTGACTTGATGGTCAGAAGAGTGTCCGGCGCCTGTTGAGGCGTGAGCTGGCTGTCAGATTTGCACCATCTCGAAATCCTCCTTGCGCGCACCGCATTCGGGACAGGTCCAGTTCATCGGCACTTGTGCCCAAGGAGTTCCAACCGGCACGCCGTGCTCGGGAGCACCCAGCGCTTCGTCGTAAATCCAGCCACAAATCAGGCACATCCAAGTCTTGGTTTCGGTCATGGTTATAGGGGGCCTTGTCATAGAATGCAAGCATTGTATCGAGCGAGGTACAGCCCTTCGGGAGCCGTTTCCGGCCTTCTGTCCAATGCCTTGTTTTACAACGCGAGGATCATTCTGCGGGCATCTCCCACACGAATCCGATCCCTCTCCCAGCCCATGCCCGATAGACCCGAAAAAACAACACCTGCAGCGCTCGAACCTCCGGGCGAAACGACCCTGCCCTGCGTGATGGTGTTCAACGCCAACGACCCCAGCGGGGCGGGCGGTTTGAGTGCCGACCTCACCGCCATGTCGAGCGCGTCGGTGCATGTGCTGGCGGTCGTCACCGGCGCCTACGTGCGCGACACATCCGACATCCACGACCACTTTGCGTTCGACGAAGAAGCGGTGGCCGATCAAGCGAGGTGCGCGCTGGAAGACATGCCGGTGCAGGCGTTCAAGGTCGGCTTTGTCGGAAACCCGGAGAACCTCAGCGTGGTGGCAGAGATCACGGCCGACTACGCCGACGTGCCTGTGATCGCATACATGCCGGATCTGTCCTGGTGGGACGAAGTCGCGATCGAAACCTATCTCGACGCCAGCGCTGAACTCCTGCTGCCGCAAACCACCGTGCTGGTGGGCAACCACAGCACGCTGTGCCGCTGGTTGTTGCCCGAGTGGGAAGGGGATCGCCCTCCGAGCCCGCGCGATGTGGCCCGGGCCGCAGCCGTGCATGGCGTGCCTTACACGCTGGTCACGGGTTTCAATGCCGCCGATCAATACCTGGAGAGCCACCTCGCTTCGCCCGAAGCGGTGCTGGCCACGGCGCGATACGAGCGCTTCGAGGCCACCTTCACCGGTGCGGGTGACACACTGTCGGCGGCATTGTGCGCGCTGATCGCGGGCGGCAGCGATCTTCAATCGGCCTGTGCCGAGGCGCTCACCTACCTCGACCAATGCCTCGATGCGGGCTTTCAACCGGGCATGGGCCATGCTGTGCCCGACCGGCTATTCTGGGCGCACGAGGACGACGAAGAGAGCGAGGGCATCGAAGGCGACGTGGCCTCGGACAGCACGCTCGATGCGGGCGACTTCCCGCTCGACACCACCCGTCACTGACTCTTGCGCGAAGCTTGACGGCTCGCGCTACTTCAACACAGCAAGCTCATCCATGACCACTGTCGACCGCAACCAGCAACTGTTTGACCGCGCCAAGGTCCTTATCCCGGGTGGCGTGAATTCGCCTGTGCGCGCTTTCCGTGCCGTGGGTGGCACGCCCCGCTTTGTGCAGCGCGCACAGGGCGCTTATTTCTGGGACGCCAACGGCCAGCGCTACATTGACTACATCGGTTCCTGGGGCCCGATGATCCTGGGCCATGGTCATCCCGCCGTGGTGGAAGCGGTGCAGAAGGCGGTGCTCGAAGGCTTCTCGTACGGCGCACCGACCGAGCGCGAAGTGGAGCTGGCCGAAGAGATCATCAAGCTCGTGCCGAGCATCGACATGGTGCGGCTCGTGAGCTCGGGCACTGAAGCTGGCATGAGCGCCATCCGGCTGGCGCGCGGCGCCACCGGGCGCAAGAAGATCATCAAGTTCGAAGGCTGCTACCACGGCCACGCGGACGCGCTGCTGGTCAAGGCCGGCTCGGGTCTGGCCACCTTCGGCAACCCCACCAGTGCAGGCGTGCCGCCCGAGGTGGTGCAGCACACCATCGTGCTCGAGTACAACAACGTTGAACAGCTGGAAGCGGCTTTCGTTGAACACGGGCCCGAAGTGGCCTGCCTGATGATCGAGCCCATCGCGGGCAACATGAACTTCGTGCGCGCCAGCGTGCCCTTCATGAAGCGCTGCCGCGAGCTGTGCACCCAACACGGCGCATTGCTCGCTTTCGACGAGGTGATGACGGGTTTCCGTGTGGCGCTGGGCGGCGCACAAAATGTTTACGCGAAGCTCATTCCCGGCTTCGAGCCCGACATGACGGTGATGGGCAAGGTGATCGGTGGCGGCATGCCGCTGGCGGCTTTTGGCGCCAAGCGCGCCGTGATGGAGCAGTTGGCTCCCTTGGGCGGCGTGTACCAGGCGGGCACGCTGTCGGGCAACCCGGTGGCCACGGCGTGTGGCCTGGCCACGTTGCGCGAAATCCAGAAGCCGGGTTTCTTCGAAAACCTCTCAGCCACCACACGTTCGCTGGTGGACGGCCTGACCGCCGCTGCGCACGCGGAGGGTGTGACGATGTGCGGAGACAGCCAGGGCGGCATGTTCGGCTTCTTCCTGTTCGACGAGTTGCCGCAAAACTACGCCAAGGTGATGACCACCGACGGCCCCACCTTCAACAAGCTCTTCCACGGCCTGCTGGACCGCGGCGTGTACATAGCGCCGGCCTTGTACGAAGCTGGTTTTGTGAGTGCGGCGCACACGGCACAGGACATCGCAGACACCGTGAGCGCCGCACGCGAAGTATTCAAGACGCTATAACGCACGAGGTGCACCGTCAAGTGCCGCCGCGGAACCGGCTTTGCCGGGCCGCAGGAGGCGTCCCCTTGAGGGGGTGACGGCGCGGAGCGCCGGCGCGGGGGTGTTCCCTCAATGTCTGAAGTGACGAACGCCGGTGGTGACCATCACCACGCCGCGCTCATCCGCTGCGTCGATCACTTCCTGATCGCGCATCGAACCCCCGGGCTGGATCACGCAACTCGCGCCGGCGTCCACCACCACGTCGAGGCCGTCGCGGAACGGGAAGAAGGCGTCGCTGGCCACAGCGGTGCCCTGCAGCGAGAGCTTGGCATGGCCCGCCTTGATGCTGGCAATGCGGGCAGAGTCGAGCCGGCTCATCTGCCCTGCGCCCACGCCCATGGTCATGCCGTCCTTGCAAAACACGATGGCGTTGGACTTGACGAACTTGGCCACCGTCCAGGCGAACATGAGGTCGTCGAGTTGCTGCTCGGTGGGCTGCAGCTTCGTCACGACCTTGAGGTCGGCACGGGTGAGCACGTGGTTGTCGGCCGACTGCATGAGCAAGCCCGAGCCGACGCGTTTGATGTCGGTGAGGTTCAGGCCTTTGTCCCATGCGGTGGGGCCACCAGGCGGCAACGCGATTTCGAGCACGCGCACATTGGCCTTGGCCTTGAACACGGCCAGCGCTTCGGGGGTGTAGCCGGGTGCCATCAGCACTTCAACGAACTGCTTGCTGATGGCCAAGGCGCCTGCACCGTCGAGCACGCGGTTGAGCGCGATGATGCCGCCGAAGGCGCTGGTCGGGTCGGTCTGCAAGGCTTTGCCGTAGGCCTCGTTCGCGTCTTTGCCCACGGCCACGCCGCAGGGGTTGGCGTGCTTGACGATCACGCAGGCTGGCACGTCGAAACTCTTCACGCATTCCCAAGCCGCGTCGGCGTCGGCGATGTTGTTGTAGCTGAGCTCCTTGCCTTGCAGTTGCTTCGCCGTCACCAGCGAGCCGGGCGCGGGGTGCAGGTCGCGGTAGAAAGCGGCGGTCTGGTGCGGATTCTCGCCGTAGCGCAGGTCCTGCAGTTTCACGAAACGGCCGTTGGCCTGCGCCGGGTACTCGCTGCGCACGGGCACGGCGGCGGCGGCGTCGAACGTGATGCTGGAGAGGTAGTCGCTGATGGCGCCGTCGTAGTTGCTGATGCGGTTGAACGCGGCGACCGACAGCGCGAAGCGCGTTGCATCACTGACCTTGCCGGTGGCCTTCAGTTCGTCGATCACACCCGCGTACTGCGCCGCATCGGTGAGCACCGCCACGTCCTTCCAGTTCTTCGCGGCGCTTCGCACCATGGCCGGGCCGCCGATGTCTATGTTCTCGATCGCGTCGTCGAGCGTGCAGCCGGGTTTGGCGACGGTGGCTTCAAACGGGTAGAGGTTGACGATCAGCAGGTCGATGGTGTCGATGCCGTGGGTCTTGAGCGCGGCCATGTGCTCAGGCAGGTCGCGCCGGGCCAGCAGGCCGCCATGCACCTTGGGGTGCAGCGTCTTCACGCGGCCGTCGAGCATCTCGGGGAAGCTGGTGACCTCGGCCACCTCGGTCACGGGAAGGCCCTGGTCGGCCAGCAGTTTGGCGGTGCCACCGGTCGAGATGAGGGACACGTCGAGGCTGTGCAGGGCCTGGGCGAGTTCGACGATGCCGGTCTTGTCGGAAACGGAAATGAGTGCGCGCATGAACAAGGTCTTGGTGGTTTTTGAAAGGGGACGGGCTCAGTCGATGAGCTTGTGCTCGAGCAATTTCTTGCGCAGCGTGTTGCGGTTCAGGCCCAACCACAGCGCGGCACGCGACTGGTTGTGCTGCGCCTGCTCCATCACCACTTCGAGCAGTGGTTTCTCCACCGCCTTGACCAGCATGTCGTGCAGGTTGGCCGGGTCGGTGCCGTTGAGGTCGTGGAAGAAATCTTCCATGCTGGCACGCACACAGTCGTGCAGTTTGTTCTTGTTCATGCGGCCAGTTTCCAGTCGTCTCTCGGGGTTGTTGTTGTGTCGCTGGACCAGGCGTCCAGGCTCTCGCTCACGCAGCGCAGCTGCTCGTCCACCGTGGTGGTGGTGTTCACGCGGGCGCGAAACACCGCGGCAGCACCCACAGGCAACGGCAGCGACTGCGCGTACCAGCCCAGGTGCTTGCGCGCGCTGCGCACGCCGGTGAACTCGCCGTAGAGGTCGTAGTGGTCGTGCAGGTGGTCCAGCAGCCAGGCGCGCACATCGGCCAGGTCGGGCGGCGGCAGGTGCTCGCCGGTGGCCAGGAAGTGCGCGATCTCGCGAAAGATCCAGGGTCGGCCTTGTGCGGCGCGGCCGATCATGATGGCGTCGGCGCCCGTGCGGCGCAGCACTTCGCGCGCCTGCTCAGGGCTGTTGATGTCGCCGTTGGCCACCACCGGAATGCGCACTCGGCTCTTGATGTGGGCCACGGTGTCGTGTTCCGCCTGGCCTTTGTAACCCTGCTCGCGCGTGCGGCCGTGCACGGTGAGCATCTGCACACCGGCGGACTCCGCAGCCAGCGCGAGCGTGGGGGCGTTGCGCACGCTGGCGCACCAGCCGGTGCGCATCTTGAGCGTCACGGGCACGCCGTGCGGCTCGCACGCGGCCACCACGGCCTGCACGATCTCGATGGCGAGGGTCTCGTCCTGCATCAACGCCGAGCCGGCCCATTTGTTGCAGACCTTCTTGGCCGGGCAACCCATGTTGATGTCGATGATCTGTGCGCCGCGGTCGATGTTGTAACGCGCGGCGTCGGCCATCATCTGCGCGTCGGTGCCGGCGATCTGCACCGCGATGGGTTCGGCCTCGCCTTCGTGGTTGGCGCGCCGCGAGGTCTTGAGGCTGTCCTGCAGGTCGGGACGTGACGTCACCATCTCGCTGACCGCATAACCCGCACCCAGCCGCTTGCACAGCTTGCGAAATGGCCGGTCGGTCACACCCGCCATGGGCGCGACAAACAGGGCGTTGGGCAGGGTGAAGGCCCCGAGTTGCATGGCGGTGGGAGAATGCGGGTGGGTGGAAGTGGCCTCCGCACGTTCCGGCCAGTGCGGGTGCGAAGGAAGGCGATTCTACCTGCCTGTTTTTTCAGCAGGCGATATCCGAGCCCTGCTTTCGCATTTCAAACACCTCCATGCACAACGCCGACCGACGGCGTTTTTTTCTGCTGCCCATGCCCGACTGGTTCCTCCACCTGATGCAACTCCTGGCTTTGCCCGAATACGGGCTGAGCACCGTGTTCGTGGTGGCCTTCATTTCAGCCACGCTGCTGCCCATGGGCTCGGAGCCTGCGGTGTTCGGCCTCATCAAGCTCAACCCCGAATTGTTCTGGCCCGCCATCCTGGTGGCCACCGCCGGCAACACACTGGGTGGCGCGGTGAGCTGGGCCATGGGACTGGGAGCACACAAGGCGGTGAACAAGGCGCGCGGGCACCATGTCGATGTGCGCGCCCTGGCCTGGCTCAAGCGGTTCGGCCCCAAGGCTTGCCTGATGTCCTGGCTGCCCGTCGTGGGCGATCCGCTGTGCGCGGTGGCCGGCTGGTTGAAGTTTCCGTTCTGGCCCTGCCTGGCCTACATGGCCATCGGCAAGTTTGCGCGCTACCTCACCATGACGACAGTGCTGCTCTGGTTTTTCCCCGGTATTTATCAAGGATGAGTACCCGCACTTCGACCCTGCCACGCGCCCTCTGGGCCCTGATGGTCGGCAACTTCGTGATCGGCACCGGTGTGATGGTGGTGCCGGGCACGCTCAACGACATCAGCCAGTCGCTGGGCGTGTCGATTCCGCAGGCCGGCCAGCTCATCACGGCGGCGGCCATCCTCATGGGTCTGGGTGCACCGGCCTTTGCAAGTCTGGTGGCGGGTTGGGACCGCCGCCGCCTGCTCACGATCTCGCTCCTCTGGTACGGCCTGCTCACCGCCGCTTGCGCGTTGGCACCGAGCTACGCCAGCTTGCTGCCACTGCGGGTGCTGGCTGTCATTTCGCCGGCGGTGTTCACGCCGCAAGCAGCGGCTTGTGTGGGCCTTCTGGTGCCGCCTCACCAGCGCGGACGCGCCATCACCTTCGTATTCCTCGGCTGGTCTGTGGCCTCGGTGATGGGCATGCCCCTGTCGGCCTGGATCGGCGGTGAGCTCGGATGGCGTTGGGCATTCGGACTGGTCGCACTGATGTCGGTGGTGAGCGCCGCCTGGGTCTGGCGCGAGATGCCCGACGGCATCCAGCCCGCCGCCTTGTCGCGCCTGGCGTGGCGGGCCACGCTGGGTTCTGCACCGCTGATGTTGGCTGTGGGCGTTACGCTGCTCTCGGCCTTCGGGCAGTTCACGCTGTTCTCGTATTTCGCGCCCTACTTCTTTCAAACGCTGGGTCTGGGCGGCGGCGCGCTCTCCCTCATGTTTCTGTGGTTCGGGGCCTTCGGGCTCGCGGGCAACGTGGGCATGTCGCGCTGGATCGACCGCATCGGTTCGGCGCGCGCCGTGCTCGTCTCGCTCGGTCTGATCGTGCTGAGTCTGCTGCTGTGGCCGCTGGGTCAGGGCGGCGTGTGGCAGCAAGCTCTGGTGCTGGTGCCATGGGCGTTGGGTTGCTTTGCCGTGAACTCGGCGCAGCAGGCGCGGCTGGTGCACATCTCACCCGAACTGGCGCCAGCGACCGTGGCGCTGAACACCTCGGCCATGTACGGCGGTCAGGCCATGGGCGCCGCACTCGGCGGTTTGATGATTGCGCAGGGGCGCATGCTCAGCCTCAACCAGGTGGGCCTGGTGGTGCTGGTGCTGGCCATGGCCCTGAGCGTGTGGGCGGCCCGGGCGCAGTCGGGCTCGCTGTCTCAGAAGCGTTCGTAGGGCAGCAGGTATCGCCACTCGCCCACTGGCAGGCCGGCCAGCGAAATGCGGCCCAGCCGCAGGCGGCGCAAGGCGGTGAGCTGCAAACCCGCGCGCTCACACAGGTGCGCCACCTGACCCGGTCGGTTGCCTTTGATGGCCAGGCGCACGCGCAATTCGCTCTGCCAGCTGGCGCGCGCCGAGGGCACGGCCCAGCCGTCAAAAAACAGCGCCTTGCCCAAGGACTTGAGCACCGCATCACGCCGTGCTTCGTCTTCCAGCTCGGGGTCGGCCGACACCTCGGCCAACCATTCGTGTTCCAGCTGTCCCGCGTCGTCGGTCATCTTGCGCGCCACGCTCGGGTTCTGCGTGAACACCATCAAGCCACTGGCCTTGGTGCCCAGCGGCGACACCGGCAGCAGCTTGTGCAGGTGCGCCTTGAGCGGGCGCACGCCGGAGCGGTCGCCCTTGAAACGGTTGCTGTTGGTGAACCATTTGGCGGCAAGTGCTTCGGGCAGCAGCGGCTCGTCGGGCAGCACGCGGTTGGCCGGCTTGTGCCAGATCAGCGTCATCGACTCCAGCGGCTCCAGCTTGGCCTTGGGGTCGAGCAGCACGGTCTGGTGGTCGCGCACGCGCTCCATGGGCTCTTCCACCACCACACCGTCCACCCGCACCCAGCCGCCTGCGATGTAGTTCTCGGCGTCGCTGCGCGAGCACGGCAGTTGGGCCGCCAGGCGTTTGGCCAGGCGCTGGGGTTCGGGCTGGCCAGTCTGCGTCATGCGGGGCTTCAGCTGCTGAACAGGAAGTTCATCACGTCGCCGTCCTTGACGACGTACTCCTTGCCTTCGGCGCGCATCTTGCCAGCGTCTTTGGCGCCCTGCTCGCCCTTGAAGTTGATGAAGTCGTCAAACGCGATGGTCTGGGCGCGGATGTAGCCCTTTTCGAAATCGGTGTGGATCACACCAGCCGCCTGCGGGCCGGTGTCGCCCACGTGGATGGTCCAGGCGCGCACTTCTTTCACACCGGCGGTGAAGTAGGTCTGCAGACCGAGCAACTGGTAAGCCGCGCGGATCAACCGGTTCAGGCCGGGTTCGTCCTGGCCGAGCTCCTTCAGAAATTCGAGCCGGTCGGCGTCGTCCATCTCGGAGAGTTCGGCCTCGATCTTGGCGCAGATGGCGACCACAGGCGCGCTCTGCTTCGCGGCAAATTCGCGCAGGCGGTCCAGAAAGGGGTTGTTCTCGAAGCCGTCTTCGGCCACGTTGGCCACGAACATGGCCGGCTTGGCCGTGATCAGGAAAAACTGCTTGAGCTGGGCCTGCTCATCCTTGCTGAAGTCGATGGTGCGCACCGGCTGGGTGTCGTTCAGCGCGGTCTGGCATTTCTCCAGGATGGCGAGCTGCTTGATGGATTCCTTGTCGCCCGAGCGCGCGGTCTTGCTCACGCGGTGAATGGCTTTTTCCACCGCCGCCAGATCGGCCAGGCACAGCTCGGTCTGGATGACCTCGATATCGGCGATCGGATCGACCTTGTTGGCCACGTGGATCACGTTGTCGTCTTCAAAGCAGCGCACCACATTGACGATGGCATCGGTCTCGCGGATGTGCGCCAGAAACTTGTTGCCCAGGCCTTCACCGGTGCTGGCACCAGCCACCAGACCGGCGATGTCCACAAACTCCACGATGGCTGGCACGACACGCTCGGGCTCGACAATGGCCGCCAGCTTGGCCAGGCGCGGATCGGGCACTTCGACCACCCCGGTGTTGGGCTCGATGGTGCAGAAGGGGTAGTTCTCGGCCGCGATGCCGGCTTTGGTCAGCGCGTTGAAAAGGGTGGACTTGCCCACGTTGGGCAGGCCCACGATGCCGCATTGGAGGCTCATGGAAAACTTTCGGATCGGTCGGGGGAACCCGCGATTTTACGGGCGGGGTTGTTCTCAGTCGAACTTCAGGTTGGCGCTGACTTTCTGGCCCACGCGCAGCATCTGTCCGTCGCCCTCGATCACGATGGCATTCATGCCGAAGGTGATGGCCCCATTCAGTCGCGCATCTTGACGGTAGGTCTGCAGCATGTCGCCCACCGCCGGGCTGGATACGGCCGTGGTCGGGTCGATGTTGGGGATGGGGCAGCGGCCACAAGGCTTCACGGGATCGATCACCACCGCGCCGACACCGGTGGTGATGCGCATCGTACCCACGCGGTCCTCGCCGTGCGTGTCCACACCCGCCAGAACGATGTTGGGCCGGAAGCGGCGCATGTCCACCGGCGCATGGCCTGCAGCCACCAGGCGCGCGTTGAGGTCGGCCAGCGAGGCGTTGCTGGTCACCAGCAGGCCAAAGCCGTCGGCGAACTGGGTCGTGGCCTCCACACCGCCAGTCCAGGCCGGATCGCAGGGGCGCTTCACTTCCGGGTCGAAACGAGCCAGCCGCAAGCGTTTCAAACGAGCCGGCGCGTCCGGCCCGAGAAAGTCGCTGAACCACTGGGCCGCAACGTCACCCATGTCGCAGGCCACCACCTCGTCGTCCCACACCCGCACCTTGAGCGGGCCTTCGGCCACGTCCAGTCCCAGATGCAGGGACAACATGCCAGGCGCACGCAGCATCAGCTGGCCCATGCGAAACGACGGCTGGATCAGCGCCATGCGCGGCAGCTCGCGCTGGCTGACGAATTCGCCTTCGCTGTCCACCACCATCCAGGTGCGGTCGTACAGCAGGCCGGTGTCGGTCAGTTCGGACTCGCGCAGCGGGATGCCGGCGCAGGACTTGACCGGGTAGACCCAAAGTTCTTCGATGGTGGCCTGCACGTCGGCGGCGGTGTCGGCTGGGTTCATGGCGGAGGTGTGCAGCTGGGTCAGAGGTGGAAAGCCGGGGCGAGCCACAGGGGTTTGGCCCGTCGGAGGGCTGGATTGTGCCCTGCTCCTAAAATCCCTACATGAATGCAACACCCCCGCGGACCGGCACCCCCCGGCGTTTTGATGTCGCCGTGCAGGGCGCGGGTGTGGTGGGCCAGACACTGGCCCTGCTGCTGGCGCGAGACCGGCTGCGCGTGGCGCTGGTCGGCCACCCGCGCAGCACCGACCAACCTGACGTGCGCGCTTACGCCCTCAACAGCGCCTCGCGAGAGCTGCTGCGCGCCGTGCGCGCCTGGCCCGAAGCCGGCGACAGCGCCTCGCAGACCGACGCCATCACCCCGGTGAACGCCATGCATGTTTGGGGCGACGACGGTGGTGAACTGAACTTCTCGGCCGGTGACCAGAAACGCGAAGCGCTCACCTGGATCGTGGACGTTCCCGCGCTGGAGCAGCGCCTGAGCGATGCCGTGGGCTTTCAAGGGAGCATCGAACGTTTGACCGAGACCCCGCCTGCGGCACTCACCGTGGTCTGCGAAGGCAAGCGCAGCCAGACCCGCGAGCAGCTGGGCCTGGCGTTTGACGTGCGCCCCTACGCCCACAAGGCCGTAGCGGCGCGCTTGCGCTGCGAGTTGCCGCACGGCGGCGTGGCGCGCCAGTGGTTTGCCCACGGCGAGGTGATGGCCCTGCTGCCCCTGGGCGGTGCCGACGGGAACTTGGTGGCGCTGGTGTGGTCAGTACCTGCTGGGCAGGCCGACGCCTGGCTGTCATCCGATCCCTCCGTCCTGGCCCAGGCCGTGCAGGCGCGCAGCGCCAACACCCTGGGCTCCCTGCACATGGAAAGTCCCGCCCAAGCCTGGCCCCTCGAACTCTCGCGTGCGCAACGCTGGATCACCCGCACCGCCGCAGGTGGCGTGGCGCTGGCTGGCGACGCCGCGCACGCCATGCACCCGCTGGCGGGCCAGGGCCTCAACGTGGGCCTGGCCGATGCGGCCGAACTCGCCCGGGTGTTGCATGCGCGCGAGTACTGGCGCGACCTGGGTGACCTCAAACTGCTGCGCCGCTACGAGCGCGCCCGCGCCGCCGAGGTGGGCGCCATGGGCTGGCTCACCGATGGCTTGTTTGGTCTGTTTTCCCACGAAGACAGCCGAGTTCAGGCGCTGCGCAACTGGGGCCTGACCGGATTCAACCGCAGCGGTCCCGTCAAGCGGTGGCTGGCGCGCCAGGCCATGGGCCAGCCGGCCTGACCCCCTCCGTATCCCTTCCCCCCGATCGCCTCCGAGCACCCCACGATGAAATTCTTCAAGACCCTGCTGCTGCTGACCCTGACCGCCTTGTCCCTGGGCGCGCTGGCGCAGGAAGCCACCATCCGCAAGAACCTCGCCGAGCGCCTGCCCAACCTGCCCGCCATCGACGAGATCAGCAAGACGCCCATGCCTGGTGTGTTCGAGGTGCGCATCAACCAGAGCGACATCTTCTACACCGACGCCGAAGGCAACTACCTGATCCAGGGCGCGCTGATCGACACCCGTGCACGGGTCAACCTGACCGAGCAGCGGCTGGACAAACTCACCGCCATCGCCTTCAAGGACCTCCCTTTGAAGGACGCTTTCACCCTGGTGCGTGGCAACGGCAAACGCAAGATGGCGGTGTTTGAAGACCCCAACTGCGGCTACTGCAAACGCCTGCACCAGGAATTCGCCAAGCTCGACAACGTGACGGTGCATGTGTTCCTCATTCCCGTGCTGGGCCCGGACTCGGCCGAAAAGGCGAGGCGCGTCTGGTGCGCCAAGGACAAGGCCAAAACCTACAGCGACTGGATGGTGAACGGCCAGGCTCCTCCATCGGCCACCTGCGACACCGCCGCCATCGAGCGCAACAGCCGTCTGGCCAGCAAACACGGCATCAAGGGCACGCCCACCATGATCTTCGTCAACGACACCCGGGTGCCGGGTTACATCACGGCCGACCGCATTGAGACCATGCTCAACTGATGTCGCCCAGCATGCCTTTGTCCGCTGCTGGCGATGCGCCCCACGAGCATCCGCTGATCCACAAGCTGGGCTATGCCGGCTTGATTCCGCTGGTGGGCCTGGCCTTGCTGGTCTGGTTGGTGGCGCGTGACCTGCAAGCCTGGGTGGCGCTGGCGCTCGCGTCTTACGCCGCACTCATCACCTCGTTTCTCGGCGGCATCCACTGGGGCATTGGCTGGACACAGCTGACCCGGGGCCCCGACGCCAAGGTGCACTTTCTGTGGGGGGTCATGCCCTCGCTGCTGGCCTGGCCCGGCCTGGTCATGCCGCCCTATGCGGGTCTGGCCTGGCTGGGTCTGGTGTTGATCGTGTGTTACCTGGTTGACCGCAGACTCTACGCACAAGCCGGCCTGGGTGCCTGGCTCACATTGCGATTCCGTCTCTCGGCCGTTGCGGCACTGAGTTGTTTCATCGGCGCAGGAGCCCTCTGATGTCCAAACGTCCCGCCACCCTTGGCGTGCGCTTCACCGTCTCGGTTCAAAACGCCAACGCCCACTTGTTTGCCGTCACGCTGCAGATCGAGCAGCCTGCGAAAAACCAGCGGCTGGGTTTGCCGGTTTGGATTCCGGGCAGCTACCTCGTGCGTGAGTTTTCGCAGCACCTGCAGAACCTGCAGGCCTGGCAGGACGGCCAGCCCGTGGCGATCCAGCAGCTTGACAAAAACCACTGGCAGGCCGACTCGGCAACGGGGAAACCGCTGGAGCTGCAGTACGAGGTGTATGCGTTCGACGCCTCGGTGCGCACCGCTTTCCTCGACGGCACGCGAGGCTTCTTCAATGCCACCAGCCTGTGCTTGCGGGTGGCGGGTCAGGAAGACCAGCCCCATGCGCTGGAGATCGCTGCCGGCGCCGCCACCGAAGGCTGGAACGTCGTCACCGGCTTGCCGGCCCACAGCGTGGACGCGGCAGGTTTCGGCCACTACCGCGCAGCCGACTATGACGAGCTTGCCGACTGCCCGGTGGAGATGGGGCGGTTCTGGAACGGCCATTTCACAGCCGGGGGTGTGGAGCACCGGTTTGTCATCAGTGGCGCCGGTGCGTGGCTCGATGGCGAACGCCTGATCGAAGACACGCGGCGCATCTGCGAGACGCAAATCGCGTTCTGGCATGGTGACGGGGCACCCCCGTTTGCCAACTACGTGTTCATGCTGCACGCCAGTGCCGACGGCTATGGCGGCCTCGAACACCGCAACTCCACCGCGCTCATCTGCCAGCGTGCCGACCTGCCGCGCCTGCGCCCGTCCACCAGCGACAAGCCCGCCCCGCTCAAGGCCACCGACGGCTACACCACGCTGCTCGGCCTGATCAGCCACGAGTACTTCCATACCTGGAACGTCAAGCGCCTGCGCCCGGCGGAGTTCAAGCGCTACGACTACACAGCCGAGAACTACACCGAACTGCTCTGGTTCTTCGAAGGCTTCACCAGCTACTACGACGACCTGATGCTGCGCCGCGCCGGCCTGATCGACGATGCGGCTTACCTGCAACTGGTGGCCAAGACCATCAACCAGGTGCAGCAGACGCCGGGGCGCCATGTGCAGAGCGTGGCGCAGGCCAGTTTTGATGCCTGGGTGAAGTACTACCGCATGCACGAGAACACGCCGAACGCCACCGTGAGTTACTACACCAAGGTCTCGCTGGTGGCCCTGTGCCTGGACCTCAACTTGCGCGCCGAGGGCCACACGACGCTGGACGCGGTGATGCGCGAACTCTGGCTGCGCAGCAAGGGCGGGCCCATGCGAGAAGCTGATCTGCTGCGCGCGCTCAAGCGCCTGGGCAAACGCAGCTTTGACGGTGAAATCGCCGCCTGGGTGCACAGCACAGCCGACCTGCCCTTGATCGACCTGCTGCAAGGCCACGGCACCAAGCTCACGCACGACAAGGCACCACTGGCGCAACAGCTTGGATTGCGCGTGGCCGAGACGGGCGGCAGCGTTCACATCAAGACCGTGCTGCGCGGTGGCGCAGCCGAAGCCGCGGGCATGGCCGCGGGCGACGAATGGCTGGGCCTGGAGCTGGCGCCGGTGCGCCGCGGCGGCGTGGCCGAAGCCTGGCGCGTCCACAAGCTCGACGACGTGCAGATGCTGCGTGGCCAGCGCACGCGGATCACCGCGCTGGTCTCGCGGGACAACCGTTTGCTGAAATGCCCGGTGGACTGGCCGACCGAAAGTCAGGCCGTGAAACTGACCGTGGCCGACGCGGCACGCCTGGCCACCTGGCTGGACGACTGAACGCTCGACACGTCAGACCTTGGGCAGGCGCTCGACCAGTTCCTCGTCGAACTGCTGAACCACCGCAGCACCTTTGAAGCTCTTGAGGCCATCGCGGATGCGTGGCAGCGCAGCTTGAAGATCGGCCGGCGTCTTGCAGCTCTCGACCCGGATAGCCAGTGTCTCGCCCATGGGGCCGAGCTGGTCGTTGATGAAACGCACCACCTGTCGGCGGGCGTCACTGAAAGGGAGCGCGGTGACCACTGCCGGTGCCTCAGCGGCAGCGGGCGCCGACGGGACAGCCACAGGCTCGAACGAGGGACCTGCCGGCACCGTCGCCGGCGGCGCGGCAACCGCTTTGGGCAAGCCATCGGCGCCGACCATTTCAACCCAACCTGCCGTCATCAGCTCGTTGAGCGACTGGGTGGCCTGCTCCAACGAACCGCTGAGCTTTTCAAACTCGGCCAGGTTGCGTTTGCCGTCCACCATGATCAACAACGCACGCAAGCGAGGTCCCAACCCGGCAGGTCGGGAGGTGAGGGCTTCACGCCCAGCAGCGGTCTTGCCAAACGGTGTGTTTTTGTCCATGTCTTCCCCAACTGTGGGGGGTAATGTAGGACACGCTGTTCAGGCTCGCCTAGGGGTTTGTACTCCGGCGGGTCCGATTTTCAACACAGACGGCGCCCGTTCGCTGCGCACAGGCAACATTCAGCCAGCGCGCTGCCGCAGATCCACCACCCGCTTGGCCTTGCCCTGGCTGCGCTCCACACCGCCTTCGGGTTTGAGCTCCACCGCCACGCTGCTGCCCACGTACACCTTGACCTCGTGCTGCAGTTGCTTGGCCGCCGCCCTCGCCTCGATGCTCTCGGGCGACAGGCCCGGGCGGGTCTCTACCACCACGGTGAGGTTGTCCATCGGCCCTTCGCGGGTCAGCACGCATTGGTAGTGCGCGCTGAGTTCAGGGCGTTTGAGGATCAGCTCTTCGATCTGCGTGGGGAACACGTTGACGCCGCGCACGATCATCATGTCGTCGCTGCGCCCGGTGATTTTTTCCATGCGGCGCATGGTGCGCGCGGTGCCCGGCAGCAGGCGCGTGAGGTCGCGCGTGCGGTAGCGAATGATGGGCAGCGCTTCCTTGGTCAGGCTGGTGAACACCAGCTCGCCCATCTCGCCATCGGCCACCGGCTCGCCGGTCTCGGGATCGATGATCTCGGGGTAGAAGTGGTCCTCCCAGATGGTCGGGCCGTCTTTCGTTTCCACACACTCGTTGGCCACGCCCGGGCCCATCACCTCCGAGAGACCATAGATGTCCACCGCGTCGATGCCCATGCGCGCCTCGATCGCCACGCGCATGTCGTTGGTCCAGGGCTCGGCGCCGAAGATGCCGATGCGCATGCTGCTCTCGCGCGGGTCGATACCCTGGCGCTCGAACTCGTCGGCGATCGCCAGCATGTAGCTGGGTGTGACCATGATGATGTCGGGCTTGAAGTCCTGGATCAGCTGCACCTGGCGCTCGGTCTGTCCGCCGCCGAAGGGCACCACCGTCAATCCCAGCTTTTCGGCGCCGTAGTGCGCACCCAGACCGCCGGTGAACAGGCCGTAGCCATAGCTCACGTGCACCAGATCGCCCGGGCGTGCACCGCTGGCGCGGATGCTGCGTGCCACCACCATGGCCCAGGTGTCGATGTCCTTGATGGTGTAGCCGACCACCGTGGGTTTGCCGGTCGTGCCGCTGCTCGCATGGATGCGCGCGCACCGCTCGCGCGGCACGGCAAACATGCCGAAGGGGTAGCTGTCGCGCAGGTCCTTCTTGGTGGTGAAGGGGAATCTGGCGAGATCGGCCAGGCTGCGGCAGTCGTCGGGGTGCACGCCCGCCGCGTCGAACTTGGCGCGGTACACGGGCGAGTTCGCGTAGGCGTGGCGCAGCGTGGCTTGCAGGCGCTTGAGCTGCAGGGCTCGCAGCTCGTCGATGCTGGCCTTTTCAATCGGCTCCAGGGCAAAGGCTTTCATGCTGGTCCTTCTTCGGGGAACACCGTCCCGGGGATCTGTGCGCTTTTGCCGCGAAACATGGCTACCGTCTCGCCGCGCTGGTTGCTCACGCGCATGTCGTAGATGCCGTGGCGGCCCGAGAGGGTTTGCTCCACGCCCTCGCAGGTGAGCACATCGCCCGCGTGCGCGGGGCGCAGAAACTCGATGCTGCAGCCTGCGGCCACAGCGTTCTTGTTGTGGCTGTTGCAGGCAAAGGCAAAGGTGGAGTCGGCCAGCGTGAAGATGAAGCCGCCGTGGCAGATCTGGTGACCGTTGAGGTGCAGCGGCTGCACGGCCATGCGCATGGTGGCGCGGCCCGGTTCGCAGCCCAGCAGTTCCATGCCCATGGTGTTCTTGCTCGCGGTGTCCACCGCGAACATCGTCTGGCCGACTTTGGCGGCTCTGTCGTGAGGACTCATCATTCCCCCTTGAACTGTGCGGGGCGCTTCTCGCGGAACGCCATCACGCCTTCGATGTAGTCGTGGGTTTTGCCCAGCGCCGACTGCGTGTCGCGCTCCACATCGAGCTGCTGGCTCATCGTGCGCGTGGAGGCGTCGCGCAGCAGCGCGCGGGTGGCCACCAGCGCGCGGGTCGGCATGGCAGCGAGCTTGCTGGCCATGGCCAGCGAGGTCCCCAGGCAGTCGTCGCTCACGTCCCAGATCATTCCCCACTCCTTTGCCTGGATGGCCGGCAACTTGTCGCCGGTCAAGGCCAGCGCCATGGCACGTGCCAGGCCGAGGCGCTCCACCAGCAGCCAACTGCCTCCCGCGTCGGGCACGAGGCCGATCTTGCTGAAAGCCTGGATGAAACTGGCACCGGTTGCGGCGATCGCGATGTCGCAGCACATGGCCAGCGACGCGCCCGCACCCGCGGCCACGCCGTTGACCGCCGCGATGGTGGGCATGCGCAAGCCCTGCAGGCGCCGGGCGGTGGGATTGAAGGCCTGCTCGATCACCGGGCCGGGGTCGGCGCGCTTCACCAGATCGGGACCGGGTTCAAAGTCGAACTCGGCCAGGTCGGCCCCGGCGCAGAAACCGCGCCCGGCGCCGGTGATCACCAGCGCGCGCACCACCGGATTGGCTTCAGCCCGGTCCAGAGCGGCCCACAGGTCGTGGTGCATCTGGCGCGTGAAACTGTTGAGCGCATCGGGCCGGTTGAGCGTGACCAGGGCCACGGCCCCGCGCTCTTCATACAAGACGGTGGCTTCAGGCATGCGGTGGGTCTCCTCGGCGGGCTGTGGTTGTTAGGCGCTGCAATTTACCATTAACCAACCAATCGGTCGGCTAATGTTTTCCCTCGGTACCGGCCGCTATAGTGGACAGCTTTGCAGCCCACCGACACCCGAGGAGACCCCATGACCCCCACCACCGCGCCCGAATGCATCACCGTCCGCACCGAAGGCCGGGTCGGCATCGTCACGCTCAACCGCCCCAAACAACTCAATGCCCTGAACAACCAGCTGATGGACGAACTGGGCGCTGCACTCAAGTCGTTTGACGCCGACGAAGACATCGGCTGCATGATCCTGACCGGCAGCGAGAAGGCCTTTGCCGCCGGTGCCGACATCGGCGCCATGGCCAGCTACACCTTCGCCGACGTCTACAAGGGCGACTACATCACCCGCAACTGGGAAACCATCCGCAGCATCCGCAAGCCGGTGATCGGCGCGGTGAGCGGCTTTGCTCTGGGCGGCGGCTGCGAGCTGGCCATGATGTGCGACTTCATCATCGCTGCCGACAACGCCAAGTTCGGCCAGCCAGAGATCAAGCTGGGGATCATTCCCGGCGCCGGCGGCACGCAGCGCCTGCCGCGAGCGGTGGGCAAATCCAAGGCCATGGACATGGTGCTCACCGCCCGCATGATGGACGCCGCCGAGGCCGAACGTGCGGGCCTGGTGAGCCGCGTGGTGCCGCTGGAGAAGTTGATGGACGAAGCCCTGGGTGCCGCCCTCATCATCTGCGGCTTCTCGCTGCCCAGCGTGCTGGCAGCCAAGGAGTCGGTCAACCGCGCTTTCGAGGGCAGCCTGTCCGACGGCGTGATGTTCGAACGCCGCATCTTTCACGCGCTGTTTGCCACCGCCGACCAGAAAGAGGGCATGGACGCCTTCGTGAACAAGCGCAAGCCCGAGTTCAAACACGCTTGAATGGCGCAGCGTGCTGGTGGGTGATGCACAGGCTGTAACACGCAAGTTCTCCGCCTGGGCGTATAACCCGACGCACGGGGCATTACACCGAAAGACAACAGTTCGGAAGCTTCGTGGGCAGGCCAACCTGCCAGCATCCCGTTCAAACCCAGGAAATCTCCATGACCACACGCCGACTTTTTTTGATGATGGTGCCCGTGACCGGCGCAGCATTCGCCGCCGCTTGCTCCAAACAGGAAGAACCCGCTGCAGCTGCTCCGGCACCAGCCCCCGCACCAGCTGAACCACCCGCCGCCGCCGCACCGGCCCCCGCAGCCCCGCCCGCTGCCCCTGCGGCGGCTGGCCCCATGGTGGAAGCCACCGACCCCACCGCCGTGGCGCTGGGTTATGTGGCCGTGGCGGCCAACGCCGACAAGGCCAAGTACCCCAACTTTGTGGCCGGCAGCAACTGCGCAAATTGCGCGCTGTACCAAGGCACCGCAGGCTCTGAAGCCGGCCCATGTCCGCTGTTCGCCGGCAAGCAGGTGGCCGCCGCCGGCTGGTGCTCGTCCTGGGTCAAGAAGACGGCCTGAACGACCGGGTTCGGGCCCGGAAGCGCCCGGGCCGGGCTTTGATTTGAGCTACAATCCCGCCTCGTTGGTGATATAGCTCAGTTGGTTAGAGCGCAGCATTCATAATGCTGATGTCGGTGGTTCAAGTCCACCTATCACCACCAACATTCAAGAAGCGGGCTCTGGCAACAGGGCCC
>JBBQKZ010000023.1:0-37481 GCA_038327405.1 Burkholderiales bacterium
CATCGACGTTGGTGCCCAGTGCGCGGTAGAACGGCTGCATCACGAACTCGCGTTCGTTCTCCGGGATGCCCGGGCCGTCGTCTTCCACCTGCAGGATCTGCACGCCGCTGAAGCGGTCGAGCAGCACACGTACCGTGACCACGCCGCCCTGCCCTGTGTAGTGGATCGCGTTGTCCACCAGGTTGCGCACCATCTCCTGCAGCAGCGTCGGGTTGCCGTCCATCAGGCAGTCGTCGGGCGTGTCGTCGGGACCTTCGAAACCCAGATCGATGCCGGCTTCCAGTGCCCTGGGTACCGAGTCCTGCACCACGTCGGGCACCAGCCGGGCCAGGTCGATGCGGGCGCTCGGCAGGGTGCGGCCGGTGGTCTCGGCGCGGGCCAGCGCGAGCAGCTGGTTCACCGTGTGCGTGGCGCGCGCGCTGGAGCGTGCGATCTGCTGCAGCGAACCGCGGATCTCGACCGGGTCGGTCTCCCGCTGCGCCAGCTCGGCCTGCATGCGCAACCCTGCCAGGGGCGTCTTGAGCTGGTGCGCGGCGTCGGCCAGAAACCGCTTCTGGGTGGTTAGCGAGGCCTTCAGGCGGGTGAGCAGGTCGTTGATCGACGACACCAGCGGCGCCACCTCCTGCGGGATGAACGACTCTTCGATCGGGCTCAAGTCGTCGGGCTTGCGAGCACGGATGCGCTGCTCCAGCTCGTTGAGCGGGCGGATGCCGCGCACCAGCGCGAGCCACACCAGCAGCACCGCCAGCGGCAGGATCACGAACTGCGGCACCATCACGCCCTTGATGATTTCAGTGGCCAGGGTCGAGCGTTTGCCCTTGGTCTCGGCCACCTGCATCAGCACCAGGCGCTCGGGGTCGTGGCGGGCCAGCCAGGTATAGGCCACCCGCACCTCGTCGCCGAGCACCACGTCATCGCGCAGCAGCACCCGACCGGGCTGGGGTGTTTCGTTGTCCCGAGGCGGTGGAAACTCTTTCTCACCACTGATGAGGTCACCGCGCGGATCGAGCACCTGGTAGTAGACGAGGTCGCTATCGTCGGCGCGCAGCAGGTCGCGCGCTTGCGCGTTGAGCTTGAAGGTGATCTGGTCGTTCTCACGCACCACGAACTGGGTCAGCGCCTGCAGGTTGAACTCGAGCGCGCGGTCAAACGGTTTGCTGGCAATGCCTTGCGCCACGAACCAGGTGAGCACCAGCGACAGCGGCCACAGCAGCAGCAGCGGGGTGAGCATCCAGTCCAGGATCTCGCCGAACAGGCTGCGCTGCTCGCGCTGGAACAGGCCGAACGACATCGGTGCCGACCGGCTCTCCTTGAGAGGCGGTGGCTCGGTGAAGGTGCGACCGTCAGCTGGCGATTTTTTCAAGGCAGTAGCCCAGGCCGCGCACGGTGGCGATGCGGATCGGACCCTTTTCGATCTTCTTGCGCAGGCGGTGGATGTAGACCTCGATCGCGTTGTTGCTAACTTCCTCGCCCCACTCGCACAGCCGCTCGACCAGCTGGTCCTTGCTGACCAGGCGCCCGGCGCGTTGCAAGAGCACCTCGAGCAGACCGAGTTCGCGCGCCGAGAGCTCGACCATCTTGCCGTCGATGGTCGCCACGCGGCCAGCCTGGTCGTACTCCAGCGGGCCGTGGCGGATGGTGTTGGTGCTGCCGCCCATTCCGCGGCGGGCCAGTGCGCGAACGCGTGCTTCAAGCTCCTGCAGTGAAAACGGCTTGGCCATGTAGTCGTCGGCGCCGTAGTCCAGCCCCTTCACGCGTTCTTCGATGCTGTCGGCGGCGGTGAGCACCAGCACCGGCAGCGCCGAGCCGCGCGAGCGCAGCCGCTTGAGCACCTCCAGGCCATGCAGTTTGGGCAAGCCGAGGTCGAGGATCAAGAGATCAAACTCGTTGTTGATCATCAAGGCGGCATCGGCTTCGCTGCCACTGGACACATGGTCCACGGCGGCTCCGGCCGCGCGCAGGCTGCGCAAGAGGCCATCGGCCAGGACCTGGTCGTCTTCTGCAATCAGGATGCGCATGTGGGAGTCTCCTGTGCTGATCGTGCAGCGTTGTTGTGGGGCCGTCTGGCTTGGACGCCTCGCGTGCAAGCCGTGTTCATTTTAGGTCGCATACCCCACGGTGCAGCCTGTCCCGGGGCGAGGGTTTCACCGGGCTGGCACAGCCGCGCGAGCCCCGGGTGCTTCCGAGCCGTAGGCCTCCAGGCCCAACGCCACCACGGTGGCCACCGCGTCGCCCACCTGCAACCGGAACTCGGCCTCGGTCTGGGCCACCGCTGTGCGAAACGCTTCCAGCCACAGCAGACCGGTGTCGGTGAAGACGATGCGCCGTGCACGCGCGTCGCGCGGATCGGCTTCGCGTCGCACCAGGCCCCAGGCCTCGCACTGCGTGACCAGGTCGCCCATGGCCTGTTTGCTCATGCCGGCCTGGTGCGCCAGTTCGGTCAGCCGCGAGCCGTGCAACCCCAGGTGGCGCGTGATATGGATGTGTGCGGCGCCCACTTGTGCGCGTGCCGCCAGGTGCGAGAGCGCCAGCGGCACATTGGCGTCGTGCGTCATGAGGCGGAGCACGCGTTCGTCGAAGCGCCGCAGCGCCAGGCCCATGAGCCGGCCCAGGTGGCCGCCGCGCCAGCGGTCGTCGGGTTCGGCGGGCGTTTCCAAGGTGCTGTGAATCATCGGCAAATGGTAAGGCAAACTGACCAAATAATGACTGAATTGATTTCAACCCGGCTGTAAACTGCTGTTCAAGCATCCAGCCTGTACACAACCACACAGGTCTTGCCAACCCTTCCAACCAGCCCAGGAGCCCCCATGGACGCAGCCGTCAAGCCCAACCCCCTCAACAGCGAAAAAGCCAAGGCCTTGCAGGTCGCGCTCGCCCAGATCGAAAAGCAGTTTGGCAAGGGCACGATCATGCGGCTGGGCGAAGGCGAGGTGATCGAGGACATCCAGGTCGTCTCCACTGGCTCGCTCGGTCTGGACATTGCCCTCGGCGTCGGCGGCCTGCCGCGCGGCCGGGTGGTCGAAATCTACGGCCCGGAATCCTCGGGCAAGACCACGCTCACGCTGCAAGTGATCGCCGAAATGCAGAAACTCGGCGGCCAGTGCGCGTTTGTCGACGCCGAACACGCGCTGGACATCCAGTACGCGCAAAAACTCGGCGTGAACCTGCAGGACCTGCTGATCTCCCAGCCCGACACCGGCGAACAAGCCCTCGAAATCGTCGACAGCCTGGTGCGCTCCGGCGCGGTGGATCTGATCGTGGTCGACTCGGTCGCCGCCCTCACGCCCAAGGCCGAACTCGAAGGCGAAATGGGCGACTCCCTGCCCGGCCTGCAGGCTCGCCTGATGAGCCAGGCGCTGCGCAAGCTCACCGCGCACATCAAGAAGACCAACTGCATGGTCATCTTCATCAACCAGATCCGCATGAAGATCGGTGTCATGTTCGGCAGCCCAGAAACCACCACCGGCGGCAACGCGCTCAAGTTCTACGCCTCGGTCCGCCTGGACATCCGCCGCACCGGCACCATCAAGAAGGGCGAAGAGGCGATTGGCAACGAGACCAAGGTCAAGGTGGTCAAGAACAAGGTCGCACCACCCTTCAAGACGGCCGAGTTCGACATCCTGTTCGGCGAAGGCATCAGCCGCGAAGGCGAGATCCTGGACCTGGGCGTGGTGCACCGCGTGGTCGAAAAATCGGGCGCCTGGTACGCCTACAACGGCGAGAAGATCGGACAGGGCCGCGACAACTCGCGCGAATTCCTGCGCGAGAACCCCGAGTTGCGCGTGGAGATTGAAAACAAGGTGCGCACCGAACTGGGCGTTCCGCTGCTGCCGGTGGACGAGGCGCCGGCGCCGGCCAAAGGTGGCAAGGCCGCGAAGGCTGCCAAGGCCGAAGCCGCACCGCTGGCCGAGTGAGGGCAACGCTCACGGCCCTGGGCGTGAGCGTTTCACATGGGCTTTGACCAGATTTCCCTTAAGGGCAGGGCGCTGCGTCTGCTCTCGGGCCGAGAGCATTCGCGCGCCGAGCTGCAGCGCAAGCTCAGCGCCCATGAAACCGAGCCGGGTGAGTTGAAGAAGGCGCTGGACGAACTGGAAGCCAAGGGCTTCATCAACGAACAGCGCGTGCTCGAATCGGTGGTGCACCAGCGCTCCAGAAAACTGGGCGCGGCACGCGTGCGCCAGGAACTCCAGGCCAAAGGTCTGAACCCCGCCGCCGTGGCGCAGGCGGTGGCCGATCTGCAAGGGACCGAGGTGGCTCGGGCTCGCGAGGTGTGGCGCAAGAAATTTGGTCAGCCGCCCGCCGACATGGCAGCGCGTGGCAGGCAGATGCGGTTTCTGGCTTCGCGCGGCTTTGGTGGCGAAGCGATCCGGCGCGTGGTGCAGGGCGCCGATGACGACGACGCCGGGCTTTAGAGCCCGAGCATCAGTTTCAGGTTTTGCACCGCAGCGCCGCTGGCGCCTTTGCCCAGGTTGTCCAGCCGCGCCACCACCACGGCGTGGTGTGCCGACTCGTTGCCGAACACGCGGATCTCCAGCTTGTTCGTGTCGTTCAAGGCCTGCGCGTCGAGCTTGCCGCTTTCGGTGACGGGTTCGACACTGACCCACTCGCTCCCCGCGTAGTGTTTGACGTAGAGGGCATGCAGATCGGCCAGTGCCGGCCGGCCGGGCAATGTGTCCAGGTGCAAAGGCAGTTCCACCAGCATGCCCTGCTCGAAGTTGCCCACCGCCGGGATGAAGATGGGGCGGCGCGTGAGCCCGGTGTAGGCCATGATTTCCGGGATGTGCTTGTGCTGCAGGCCCAGCGCATACAACTCGTAGGCCGGCGCTTCGCACTTTTCATACGCCTCGATCATGGTGCGACCGCCGCCCGAATACCCACTCACCGCCGGCAGGCAGACCGGGTGATCGGTGGGCAGCACACCCGCTTCGATCAGCGGGCGCAGCATGGCGATGGCACCGCTGGCGTAACAGCCGGGGTTGGCCACCCGGTTCGCGTTCGCCACGGCCTGGCGCTGATCGGCCGCCAGCTCGGGAAAGCCAAACACCCAGCCCGGCGCCGTGCGGTGTGCCGTGGACGCATCGATGATCTTGGGCTGGTGGCCGACCATCGCATCGATCATGGCCACCGACTCGCGCGCGGCGTCGTCGTGCAGGCACAGGATGACCAGATCGACCTGGGCCATGAGTTCGCGCTTGGCGGCGGGGTCCTTGCGGCGCTCGGCAGCGATGCTCACCACTTCAATGGCGGGCATGCGTTGCAGCCGCTCGCGAATCTGAAGACCGGTGGTGCCGGCTTCGCCGTCGATGAATACCTTGGCCATGGCTGGTCCGCCTTGTCAGTGTGGGTTCAGGAGAGCGCCCAACAATCGCGGTCGCTGGCGGTTCGCCGTGCGCGATTTTGGTGCAATGCACCATGATACAGTTCCCGGTTGCTGTTTTTCAGTGCCACCCTTTCGACCACCCGATGCGGATCGGTCGACGATTCCTCTACCCATTCCTGAGAGAGCCCTCATGAAGATCCACGAATACCAAGGCAAGGAAATCTTGCGCCAGTTTGGTGTGCCGGTGCCCCGCGGCATCCCGGCTTTCACGGTGCAGGAGGCGGTGGAAGCCGCCCAGAAACTGGGCGGCCCTGTGTGGGTGGTCAAGGCCCAGATCCACGCAGGTGGACGTGGCAAGGGTGGTGGCGTGAAGGTGGCCAAAACCATCGAGGATGTGAAGCGCATCGCAGGTGAAATCCTGGGCATGCAGCTCAAGACCCACCAGACCGGCCCTGAAGGTCAGAAAGTGCGTCGCCTCTATATAGAAGACGGCGCCGACATCAAGAATGAACTGTATGTGTCGCTCGTCACCGACCGCGCCACGCAGAAAGTGGCGCTGATCGCTTCGAGCGAAGGCGGCATGGACATCGAGGAAGTGGCTCACGCCACGCCCGAAAAGATCATCACGGAGATGATCGACCCGCTGACCGGCATCACCGAAGCACAGTCACGCAAGGTTGCGGCTGCCATCGGCCTGACCGGCGCTTCCGTCGACCAGGCGGTGGAGATCTTCTCGAAGATCTACAAGTGCTACATGGACACCGACGCGTCCCTGGTGGAAATCAACCCGTTGAACTGCGACTCCAAGGGCAACGTGCTGGCCTTGGACGCCAAGTTCAACTTTGATCCCAACGCGCTGTTCCGCCATCCCGAGATCGTGGCCTACCGCGATCTGGACGAAGAAGATGCGGCTGAAATCGAAGCCAGCAAGTTCGACCTGGCCTACATCAGCCTGGACGGCAACATCGGTTGCCTGGTCAACGGTGCGGGTCTGGCCATGGCCACCATGGACACCATCAAGCTGTTCGGAGCCGAGCCGGCCAACTTCCTGGACGTGGGCGGCGGTGCCACCCCCGAGAAAGTGACCGAAGCCTTCAAGATCATGCTCAAGAACGACAAGGTCAAGGCGATCCTGGTCAATATCTTCGGCGGCATCATGAAGTGCGACACCATCGCCACCGGCGTGATCACCGCCTGCAAGGCAACCAACCTCAGTGTGCCGCTGGTTGTGCGCATGAAGGGCACCAACGAAGAGCTGGGCAAGAAGATGCTGGCCGAGTCCGGCCTGCCGATCATCAGCGCCGACACCATGGCCGATGCCGCTCAAAAAGTGGTGGCCGCTGTCAAAGCCGCCTAAAACCCCACTCGGCCCCGCACGCGCTTAAAGGAATCCACATGTCGATCTACATCAACAAAGACACCAAGGTCATCACCCAGGGCATCACGGGCAAGACCGGCCAGTTCCACACCGAAAAGTGCCAGGAATACGCGAACGGCAAGAACTGCTTCGTGGCCGGCGTGAACCCGAAGAAGGCCGGCGAGTCGATCTTCAATATCCCGATCTTCGCTTCCGTAAAGGAAGCCGCGTCCACGACCGGCGCTACTGTGTCGGTGATCTACGTGCCGCCCGCAGGTGCAGCCGCCGCCATCTGGGAAGCGGTTGAAGCCGACCTGGATCTGGCGATCTGCATCACCGAAGGCATCCCGGTCAAGGACATGCTCGAAGTGCGCAACCGAATGAAGGCCAAGGAAGCCGCCGGTGGCAAGCGCACCCTGCTGCTCGGCCCGAACTGCCCCGGCCTGATCACGCCTGAAGAGATCAAGATCGGCATCATGCCGGGCCATATCCACCGCAAGGGCCGCATCGGTGTGGTTTCGCGCTCCGGCACGCTGACCTACGAAGCCGTGGCTCAGTTGACCGAAATCGGTCTGGGCCAGTCCAGTGCCGTGGGCATTGGTGGCGACCCCATCAACGGCCTGAAGCACATCGACGTGATGAAGGCCTTCAACGACGATCCAGACACCGACGCCGTCATCATGATTGGTGAAATCGGTGGCCCGGACGAAGCCGAAGCCGCACTCTGGTGCAAGGACAACATGAACAAGCCGATCGTGGGCTTCATCGCCGGCGTGACCGCGCCGGCCGGCAAACGCATGGGCCACGCCGGCGCCCTGATCTCGGGCGGCGCCGACACGGCCGACGCCAAGCTGGAGATCATGGAAGCCTGTGGCTTCACGATCACGCGCAACCCGTCCGAGATGGCCAAGCTGCTGAAGGCGCTGCTGTAATCAAAGACGCGGTGCGTGAAAAGGGCAACGCTTGCGTTGCCTTTTTTTTCGCCTGAACGCTGTGTGCGGCCTCAAACACACAGTTCTGCTTGCCGCTGGAGCCTGCCTTGAAACAAAATGCAACAACTTGGGTTCAGTGCCAGCCGCAGATGCCCGATAAGTCTTGTGGAGCCTCACTTGCAGTGGGGTTCCCCAGTCCGCATTGAAACCAACCCAGTCCCACTCACTCGTGTCCACCAGCCAACGCCAGAGCAGGGCCAAGCGCAAACGTCCACTGTGGCGCTCGGATGCAGCCATGGGCCTGGCCGTGGTGGCAGCGGTGTTTGTCCTGCACGCAGCCACCGACTTCTTCAGTGGACTGGAACGCCGTTTCTATGACCTGGCCAGCACGCAGACGGCCAGGGAGCCCAGCAACCGCATCGCCATCATTGCCATCGACGATCAGAGCATCGCCAACATTGGTCGCTGGCCATGGCCACGCGAGGTTCATGCGCAGCTGATCGACCAGCTCGGTGCGGCCGGGGCCAAGACCGTGGCCCACACGGCCTTCTTCTTCGAGCCTCAGACGGACCGCGGACTGGTGCAATTGCGCGAACTGCGGGGTCTGCTGGACGGAACAACGGTCGGCAACGCGCCCCTGACCGATCTGGGCGATGCGGGGCGCCAGCGCCTGTTGGGGTTCATTGGTCAGGCCGAGCAACAACTCGACTCCGACGCACGTCTGGTGTCCAGCATGGCGCGCGCGGGCAACGTGATCGTGCCCTCTGTGTTTGAACTGGGGGAGCCGCAAGGCCGAGCCGATCAACCCCTGCCGGCGTTTGCGCAGCGCAGCGCAGTCGCCGACAGTTCAGCCTTCGGCGTGCCAGCGCTGCGTTCGCAGCAACCGCTGGCTGCCATTGGCGAGGCCGCCCGTGCGGTCGGACACCTCAACCAGCTGCCCGACGTCGATGGTGCGGTGCGCCAGGAAGCTCTGCTGGTCCAGTTCGATGGTTTCGCCGTGCCGTCCATGGGTTTGGCCATGGCCGCCAGCAGCCTGAACCTCACAACCAACGACCTGAGGCTTCTGCCCGGCGAAGGTGTGCAGTTGGGCCGCAACCTGATCCCGACCGACGACGCGGCCCGCCTGTTGCCGCAGTTCTACCCTGACCGTGACGGCAAGCCGGCGTTTGCGGTGGACTCGTTCTACGACGTGCTCTCGGGCCGCATTCCGGCCGGCAAATACGCCGGCAAGATCGTGATCATCGGTGCCACCGCGGCCGGTGTGGGCACGGTGTTCTCCACGCCGGTTTCATCCGCCATGGCACCCGCTGCCATCCTGGCGCATATCACCTCCAGCATCCTCAGTGGCCACCACATCGTGCAGCCGGTGTGGAGCGGACTCGCCGTGATCGGAGCGTTGTTCCTGATCGTGGGCTACATCGTCTGGCTCCTGCCGCGACTGTCGGCCGGCGCCGGAGCGGCGGGTACGGCCGTGTTGTTCCTGGCCCTGCTCGGCGCCGAATTCGGCTTGCTGTCGGCTGCGGCCACATGGCTCCAGCTGGTGTTCCCGGCGGCGCTCCTGCTCATTGGCCACCTGGCGCTGACCACACGCCGCTTCCTGGTCACCGAAGCGGGCAAGGCCAAGTCCGACGAAGAATCGGCCGAGACCAACCGCATGATGGGGCTGGCATTGCAGGGCCAGGGTCAACTGGACATGGCCTTCGACCGCATGCGCCGCGTGCCTTTCAGCGATGCCTTGATGGACAACCTCAAGCACCTCGCGCTCGACTTCGAGCGCAAGCGCCAGTTCAACAAGGCCGAGGCGGTGTACGAGCACATGGCCAAGCTCGACCGCAGCGACGCCGACGTGCAGCGCCGCCTGAAGCGGGCGAAGAACCTGTCGGAGACGGTGGTGCTCGGTGGTGGTTCTTCGCACCCTGGCGGCACCCTGCTGCTCGACAACGGCGGCGCGGAAAAGCCGATGCTGGGTCGTTACCAGGTGGAAAAAGAGCTGGGCAAGGGCGCGATGGGTGTGGTGTATCAGGGCCGCGACCCGAAGATCGGCCGGACAGTGGCCATCAAGACACTCGCGCTGAGCGCCGAGTTCGAAGGTTCCGAGCTGGTCGATGTGCGCGAACGCTTCTTTCGGGAGGCCGAAACCGCAGGCCGCCTGCAGCACCCCAACATCGTCACCATTTTCGATGCCGGCGAAGAACACGACCTGGCCTTCATTGCCATGGAGTTCCTGCCCGGACGGGATCTGGTGGAGGCCTCCCGGCCGGGCAGCCTGCTACCCGTGTCCACCGTGTTGAGCATTGGCGAACAGGTCGCCATGGCGCTCGACCATGCGCACCGACAACAGGTGGTGCACCGCGACATCAAGCCGGCCAACGTGATGTACGACCCCACGACCCAGTCGGTGAAGGTGACCGATTTCGGCATTGCGCGCATCACCGGTTCGAGCAAGACCAAAACCGGCATGGTGCTGGGCACGCCGAGCTTCATGTCGCCCGAGCAGCTGGCCGGGATGCACGTGGACGGCCGCTCCGACTTGTATTCGCTGGGTGTGATGCTGTTCCAGTTGCTGACGGGCAGTCTGCCGCTCAAGGGCGACTCCATGGCCGCGCTGATGTACCAGATTGCCAACCAGCCCGCACCCAGCGTGCGCAGCCTGCGTCCCGAGCTGCCCCAGGCGCTGGCCGACCTGCTGGATCGTGCATTGGCCAAGTCGCCAGCGGACCGGTACCAGACCGGTGCCGAACTCGCGGCCCAGCTGCGGCGTTGCATGGGCCGGGGGGATGCCGCCGCACCGCCCGACGTCCAGACAGCGCCCGCCGGCGAGAGCTTGTTTGAAGCCACACACGCCTTCCCGCACGCATCGGAAAACGCCATGGCTGTCACGCTTGTCACGCCACCGCCCGCTTCGTCACGCGGTTCATGAAAAGACAGCATCGTTCTGCGGGTATAACTTGAACTCTATGAATTTTGAGTATTTTTGTCTGACCGATCCAGGGCTGGTTCGGGACAACAACGAGGACTCCGTGTCGCTCGATGCGGAGAACCAGATTGCGGTGCTGGCCGACGGCATGGGCGGCTACAACGCCGGTGAGGTTGCCAGTGCCATGGCTACCACCTTCATCAAGACGGAGCTCGGGCGCTGGATGGCCGAGGGCGGCAACGAAGCCAGCGTGCGCGAATTGCGCCGCGCGATGGAAATCTGCATCGACAACGCCAACCGCTCCATCTTCAACGCCGCCAACTCCAACCCGCAGTACGCCGGCATGGGCACCACCCTGGTGATGGGCGTGTTCATGGAAGCGCGCGTGATGGTCGGGCACGTGGGTGACTCGCGCTGCTACCGCCTGCGTGAGGGCAACTTCATGCAGATCACCCGCGATCATTCGCTCTTGCAGGAGCAGATCGACGCTGGCCTGATTTCTCTGGAGCAAGCACAGTACGCCACCCACAAGAATCTGGTGACCCGCGCTCTGGGCGTGGAAGACACGGTGTTGCTCGAAGTCAACGAATACCGTGTCGAGGACGAAGATCTCTACCTGTTTTGTTCGGACGGATTGAGCGACATGATGAGCGACGAGCGCATCGCCGCCATACTCGTGACCGCCGGCACGCTGGAAGAAAAAGCACAGGCCCTGGTGGATGCTGCCAATGATGCCGGGGGGCGCGACAACATATCGGTGATACTGGCGTATGCTCGTTCCCGGCCGGTGCGCAAAGGACTGCTTTCGCGCATGCTGGGTAAGTGATTCAGTTTTAGACCAACAGATTTACAGGTTCCAGAGGAGTCGGCCATGCCGAAAATGATCGTTTCCATCGACGGCGTCGTCATCAAGGAAGTGCAGCTCACCAAAGACCGCACCACGCTGGGTCGCCGTCCTTACAACGACATCGTGATCGACAACCTGGCCGTCAGCGGTGAGCATGCCGTGATGCAGATGTCCGGCTCAGACGTCTTCCTGGAAGACCTCAACAGCACCAACGGCACATACGTCAACGGCAAGGCGATCAAGAAGCAGCAGCTGCAAAGCGGCGACACGGTCGAGATCGGCAAGTACAAGATCAAGTTCGTGCATGAAGGCGCCAACGAAAGCCACGAAAAGACGATGGTGATCAATGCCGGCGCGGTGGTGGCTTCAGCCGCGGCCGAGCCGACCGTGACCATGGCCGTGGCCAATGCCGCCATCAAGGTGATGTCGGGCACGGCGGCTGGCCGTGAAGTGCCTTTGGTCAAAGTGGTCACCACCATCGGCAAGCCCGGCGTGGCCGTGGCTGCGATCACCCGCCGCCCGCACGGTTTCGTGGTGGCCATGGTTGAAGGGGCGCAGAAGCCCACCATCAACGGCAACCCCATCGGCACCGACGCAGTGAACCTGCGCAACGGCGACATGCTGGAGCTGGCCGGGACCAAGATGCAGTTCGTGCAGCTGTAAGCCTCGCCGGCTTCCCTCGCGCCCTTCATGAACGCTGGCGGCGCCTGACCACACGGGTCTCGCCATCCGCCCCACTGCCATGCCGCAGACACTGAAACAGCGCAGTCTGCGCGGCGCAATCATGCTCATGCCGCTGCTGCTGGCGGTGCTGCATACCCTGGGTTTCATCCCCACCAACGCGCTGCACCGGCTTGACGACGCCGCCTACGACTTGCGACTGAGGGCGACCATGCCCGGCACCCTTGAGCCGCGTGTGGTGATCGTCGACATCGATGCCCAAAGCCTCGCCGCCATCGGCCCCTGGCCTTGGCCACGTGCGCAGCTTGCGCGCCTCGTGGACACCCTGTTCGAGCAGCAAAAGATCGCCATGCTCGGCTTCGACATCGTGTTTCCCCAGCCCGACCCCCACGCCGGCGGTGATGCTGCCTTGGCCGACGCGCTGCGTGATCGTCCTGTGGTGCTGGGCTACTTCTTCAGCAACGAACCCAACGCGAGCAACAAGGGCGCGTTGCCGGCGCCGGTGATGGCCGCCGAGTTGCTGCAGGGGCGACCGGTGCGCATCACACGCTGGGACACCTTCGAGTCCAATCTGCCGGAACTCGCCCTGGCCGCACCCCGTGCCGGCGCGTTCAATGCCTTGCCCGACAGCGACGGCGTGGTGCGTTCGGTGCCGCTGCTGGCCGAGCACCGGGGCCAGGCCTACGAATCTCTGGCGCTGGCCATTTTCCGCCGCGTGCTGGGGTCCCCTTCTGTGGAGCCCGGCTTTGCGACCGGGCTCATGATGAGCCGCCGCGCCAGTGGCCTGGAGAGCCTGCTCATGCAGCACAATGGGCAGACGCTCGCCATTCCGGTGGATGAGCGAGTCTCGGCATTGGTGCCATTTCGCGGACCCGGCGGCCCGGAAGGCGGATCGTTCACCTACGTCTCGGCGATCGATCTCTTGTCGGGCCGCGTGCCCCCTGCACAGCTGCAAGGCAGGATCGTGCTGATGGGCACCACAGCCCCAAGCCTGAAAGACTTGCGCCTCACGCCAGTGGGCGCCAACTACCCTGGCGTCGAAGCCCACGCCAACCTGATCACGGGCTTGCTCGATGGAAAGTTGCCTGTAAAGCCCGACTACGCGCTGGGCTACGAGATGATGGTCTTGGTGGCCTCCAGCCTAGCGCTCGTGTGGCTGCTGCCGGGATTGGGGGTCTGGTCAGGCGCTGCACTCAGCGCCGCGCTCGTCGCGGCGGTGATCGGGCTCAACAGCTGGCTTCACCTTCGCCACGGCCTGGTGCTGCCGTTGGCCGGCTCTGTGTTGATGATCCTGCTCACCGCCGTGCTTGGCCTCACCAGCCGCCGGTTTCTGGCGCACGCCAACGGCGCCTCGACTGGATGGCCGAAAGCCATCAACCCGGTCAGCCTGTGCGCCGTCTACGGTGTGGACCAGGTCGCCACCGAAGCCGACCGGCAGCGCCAACCCGGGTGGGTCTGGCAAGAGCTTGATCGCCTGCGCCTGAGCCCGGCTGAGGCGCCCATGCCCATTTACACCGCGCTGAGCCCGGTCGGCGAATTGACAACCGACCTGCGCGACGAGCTGCGCCAATGGCAGCAGGCCCTGCGGGCATGGCGGGCGCAAGACTGGGATGCGTGCGATGTCCACTTGCTGAACCTCCAGCGCCAAAATGCCAAAAAAGTCCTTTACCGCCTTTATGCGGACAGAGTAGCCTCACGCAGGCAATTGCCGCCAGAGCCCGACTGGGACGGCGCAACACCCGCCGAATCCCTGCAAGCCCCGAAAACCCGGACCGGTACGCCCGTCCACACCAGGTCAAAGAGTCCATGAGAGTGCGCGTGCTGGGGTGCTCCGGAGCCATCGCCCATGGCTGCCGAACCACCTCGTTCCTGCTCGACCACGACGTGCTGATCGACGCCGGCACCGGGGTGGGCGACCTCACCCTGGACGAAATGGCGCAGATCGACCATGTGTTGCTCACGCACTCTCACCTGGACCACGTGGCCTCGCTCCCCCTCATGCTCGACGCCGTGGCCGCACGCCGTCTGGCGGCCAACGCGCAGCCGCTGCAGGTGCATGCCCTGCCCGGCACCATCGCCGCCCTCAAGGCCCACATCTTCAACAACCTGATCTGGCCCGATTTTTCGGCCATTCCCAGCGCCGACCGCCCCCTCATGCGGTTCGTGCCCATCGCCGTGGGCCAGGTGCTGCAGGTGTGTGGCAAGGCGGTCGAGGTGCTGCCGGCCGTGCACACGGTGCCCGCCGTCGGTTTTGCCGCCAACACGCCGTCGGGCCACTGGGTATTCAGCGGCGACACCGGGCGCAACCCGGCTTTCTGGCAACGCGTCAACCAGCTGCCTGTGGCCTTGCTGGTGATTGAAACCGCCTTCAGCGACCGGGAAGAAGCCCTGGCCCAGCGCAGCCTGCACCTGGCACCCGGCCTGCTCGCCGAAGAGCTGGAGCAGATCGACCGCACCCAGCACTACCCGATTTACATCACCCACACCAAGCCCGCCGAGACCGGCTTGATCATGGACGAGATCCGCCGCTTCGACGATGTGCCGCACGGCACGGGCAACACCCGCCACGACATCCGTTGGCTCAGCGCCGGGCAGACTTTCGAGCTCTGAACCCGGGCTGGCCAGGCGGGTCTGAGGGTGACAAAAACAGTTCTTGACTCCCGGGGTGACAAAAAATGTCGGTCATGAACCGACTCAGATGTCACAAATGGTCACTGTGAGGTGCTTAAGCGTGAAATAGGCCGCAGAAAACACCCCAGTTCCAGTTGGCACGCCGTCTGCTCATAGACATGCGTTCCCAACCCAAACCCCAAGGAGTTTTTTCCATGAAGCGTTCCATGCAAAAAGGTTTCACCCTGATCGAACTGATGATCGTGGTGGCCATCATCGGTATTTTGGCTGCTGTGGCTTTGCCGGCTTACCAGGACTACACGGTCCGTGCTCGTGTATCGGAAGGCCTGGTTGCAGCTTCTGCTGCCAAGGTTAACGTGCAAGATGTGCTGTCCTCCGGTAATCCAGCCTCTGATGCATTGGGCTATTCCATTGGCTATACCGGTCCTTCGGGAACACGTAACGTTGACTCCGTGGTAATTGACCCAACTACTGGCGTTATCACTATCGACACGACTGCAGCTGCTGGCGGCGGTACGATTACCGTAACCCCGAATGCCCCTGCCGGATCGGCGCTGCCCAGTGGCATCGCTACGTTTACCCCACCTGCACAGTCAGTGGCTTGGCGTTGCGCCGCTGCTGGTGCGCAGCCTGGTAGCTTCACCGGTGTGACTGCTGGTACTTTGCAAGCCCGCTTTGCTCCTGCCGAATGCAAGTGACCTTCGCTGGATAGTCAAGGAGCGCTTCGGCGCTCCTTTTTTTTGTCTGAGACTCCATGTCAATATCTGCACGCTTACAAGCCGCCAGCCTGGTTGCCTTTGTGCATTTCTGTATCAGCCTCGTGGTGGTTCTTTGTGTTGCCGCGTATGTGTTCTTGGTTTGGTTTCCCAACGGGCTCTTCCAACTGACCGGTGGCGTGGGGCTTTTTGTGGTCCTGATGTTGGTGGATTTGGTCTGTGGTCCTGGACTGACGCTGGTGCTTTTCGACCCTCGTAAATCCAGCCTCAAGTGGCGGATCGATATTGCGTTGATCGTGGTGGTTCAGCTTTTGGCGCTTGGCTATGGGGTGGCCCAGATCGCGAAGACTCGGCCTGTCTATCTCGCCTTTGAAGGTGACCGATTCCGCGTGGTGCAGGCTCTGGATATTGACGTAGCGCGAATAAAGGAAGCACCTACCCAGTTGCAATCGCTCCCCTGGACCGGTCCAAGACCTTTGGGCGTGCGCCTCTCGTTGCCGACCGATCCCGACTTTCTGACGAGCGTTCAGGAATCCATCCGGGGCTTTCATCCTGCCTTTAGACCTTCTCGATGGCTTGACTACGCTTTGCAAGCCGGTCAAGTTATTTCGTCAGCCAAGTCACTTGCCGAGCTTGAAGGCAAAGCAGCCACGCCGACAGACGTCCTTTCGCAAGCCGTAGCCGCGACAGGCTTGCCAAAAGCCCGCTTGGGCTACCTGCCCTTGGTGCTCGACCTCAACACCTCGTGGATTGTTCTGGTGGATCTCCAATCCGCACAACCGGTGGGATGGACTCCCATTGATGGTTGGTAGCCAGATGAGGGCACCACTTTCCCGCTCGACCATGAACGCCACACACCCATTCCCAGTCGATTCAAGCTTCGACCCATCGACAGGGCAACGTGCTTTGCTGGTTGTGGCTGCGCTCCTGGTTGCCGCTCCGTGGTTCTGGCCCATTCTGGCGGGCCCTCTGTCTGCGATGTTGCCGGACCTTTTTGCCTGGACTTGCGGCGCGCTGCTGCTCGGGCTTTTTCCATGGATCCGGGGGCATCTTGGTCGGGTCGTTTCGTGGGGTGTTGTCGTTGCAGCGGTCGGGAGCTCATTGCTGGCACTGATTCAGTACTTTGACTACGACGAACTTTTCGGATTGTGGGTGGCGACCACCCCCCCTGGCTATGTGACAGCGAATGTGCATCAGACCAACATGCTCGCGACGCTGTTGACCTCGGGCTTGTGGGCGCTTTGGTATCTGACGAGGACACGTCAGATGGCAACAAGCCTGGGTGTGGCTTTCGCGATGCTTGTCGTGACCGGCATTGCCGCAACGGCCTCCAGAACGGGCATGGTCCAGCTGGTGCTTCTGTGTGGTGTTGTCATTTTCTGGAGCCCTTCGCAACGAAGAACCCACGCAATAGCCGCGGTGATCTTGGGCGTGTTTTACCTGTCTATTGCGCAACTCTTGCCGTGGATGCTGGAGGTCTTGCGCGGAATCACCATTGATCGCAACCTGTTGGGTCGTTTCAGCGGGGACATCGGGTGCACCAGCCGCAGGGTGGTGTGGGACAACGTGCTTCAACTGATCAGTCTGAAACCCTGGATGGGTTGGGGCGCTGGCGAATTGATGTACGCGCAGTACATCACGCCGTTTGAAGGTGTGCGCTACTGCGAAAAGATGTCCAATGCGCACAATCTTTTTCTTCAGATCGCTGTGACGATGGGTGTGCCTTTTGCCCTTCTTTGCGTGGGCTTGGCTGCGGCAGCGTTTTTCAAAGTGAAACCGTGGAAGGCTGTCGATCCCAGGCAGCAACTCGGTTGGGGTATCTTGCTGGCCATCGCCTTTCACAGCATGTTGGAGTACCCGATTTGGTTTGGCGTCTTTCAGATGTTGGCTCTCCAGGCATTCCTGTTGGTGGTGTTGGATGAAAAGGGGCAATTTCCCAACACGCACGAAGACTTCGTGAAGAAGCACAGACCCCAAGGGTGGCTCGCAGCCTCTTTCGGGCTTCTGACTTTGTTGTCACTGCTCTCTTGGGACTACTTGAAGGTCAGCCAGCTGTATCTTCCACTTCAATTGCGATTGGCTTATTACAAGCAAGATACGCTCAACAGAACCCGCGATACCGTTCTTTTCAAGGCGCATGTCTTGATCGCACAGGTCATTACGACACCGGCCACGCCAGATAACGCGCACCGACTACTGGCCGGGGCTTTGGAATCGCTGCGAACAGCCCCGGATCCCCGGATCATCAAACAAGTGATTGCAGCCGCGTCGATGGCTGGACGGCAGGATTTGGTGGAACTTCACACGGCACGATTTGAAGCGGCGTGGCCAAAAGACTACGAGGAATGGCGGGCTACCCTAGCTGGGATTGGCGTCATTCAGCCAACGGATCAGGCGGCGGGAGCGAGCTTCATTCGGCGCTGAAGTGCCCGCTTTTACCCCCCAACTTCTCCATCAATCGCACCCCCCCAATCACCATCCCTCGGTCGACCGCTTTGCACATGTCATAAATCGTGAGCAAGGCCACCGACACCGCAGACAGGGCTTCCATTTCCACGCCGGTCTGGCCGGTGCATTCGGCGGTGGCGCGGCAGAGCACGCTGTGGGTGGCGGGCTCGATCTCGAAGTCGACCGCCACCCGGGTCAGGGCTATCGGGTGGCACAGGGGGATGAGGTCGCTGGCTTTTTTGGCGGCCTGTATGCCGGCGATGCGGGCGATGCCGAGCACGTCGCCTTTTTTGGCGTTGCCGGCCTGGATCAGGGCCAAGGTGGCGGGCAGCATGGTGATGCGGCCCTCGGTCACGGCGACGCGGCGGGTGTTGGCTTTGTCGCCCACGTCGACCATGTGGGCCTGGCCCTGGGCGTCAAAGTGGGTGAGCGGGCTGGCTGCCGCGTCTGCGGGGGGCTGGTTTGTAACGGGCATCGGGTGTGTTTTGCGAGGGCTTGACTGAACCGTGGCGGCTTGGCGGCATCATACGGCGATGCGTTTCACACCCTGGCCTGCGTTGTTGAAGACTTTGCCCTCTGTGCGGCGACCTTTGCTGTGGGCCTTCGGGGCGGTGGTGGCGGTGTCAGCGTTGTTGCCAATCTCGCTGTCGAACGCGCAGGTGGTGTCGGACCCCGCCAACGTATCGGCATTGCCCAGCCTGGGTGGCGGTGACGGGATTTCCATCTCGGCCGAGCGCCGGCTGGGTGACCGCATCGCCCGTTCCATCTACCAGGATCCGGACTACCTGGACGATCCTCTGCTGGTCGACTATTTGCAGTCGCTCTGGCAGCCGCTGCTGGGCTCGGCGCGGGCACGGGGTGACGTGCCGCCCGAGCTGGCCGAGCGCATGGCCTGGGAACTGATGATTTCCCGGGAGCGCACCGTCAACGCGTTTGCGCTGCCGGGTGGTTACCTGGGTGTGAACCTGGGCCTGCTGGCGGTGACCGACCGGCCCGAAGAGGTGGCGTCGGTGCTGGCGCACGAACTCAGCCATGTCTCGCAGCGGCACATCGCACGCCTCATGTCGCGTGAGGAGCGCATGGCCCCCTGGATGATGGGCGCCATGATTCTGGGCGCGCTGGCGGCCGGGTCGAATGCGCAAGTAGCCAGCGCCGCCATTGCCGGGAGCACGGCGGTGGCGGCGCAAACGCAGCTCAATTTCTCGCGCGACATGGAACGTGAGGCCGACCGTGTGGGTTTCGGCGTGCTCTCGGGCGCCGGCTTTGATGCCCAGGGCTTTGTGAGCATGTTCGACAAGTTGCAGCAGGCGTCGCGGTTGAATGACGATGGTGCTTTTCCGTACTTGCGCAGCCACCCGTTGAGCAGCGAGCGCATTGCCGACATGCGGGACCGACTGCCATCGGGGCCGGCGGCGGTCAGCCCGGCCCCGGCAGCGGGTGCGGCTGCCGTCGCGCCGGCGAACGGTGCACCGCCTGCTTCGCTCAACCTGGAGTTGCCCGGCATTCGTCCAGGTGCCACGGCCGCACCCGCAACAGTCGGCCGGCCCGGCCCGAGCGTGGCGGTGCACACGCTCATGGCGTCGCGCGCGCGCGTGCTCGCCGAAAACGGGCCCGACCGCATGCGCAGCTGGCTGCAGGTGGGGCAAGGCCCCAACGCAACCCCGGGCGAACGCTATGCAGCGGCCTTGTCAGCCTTGCGCCTGGGTCAGCGAGACCGCGCCTTGGAACTGGCGCAGAAGCTGCGCGACACCGTTGCGCCAGATGCCCGCTTTGCAGCCGATGCGCTGATGCTGGAACTGCTGCTGTCTCCTTCCACCGCGCCGGCCACACCCGCACAGACCGCCTTGCTGGCCGAGCTGCGTGACCGTTCGCTGGCGGGCACGTCGCGAGCCGCCGTCATGCTGGGTGCGCAGGCGGCCATCAACTCGGGTCAGCCGCAGCGCGCGGTGAGCCGTTTGCAAAGCTGGGTGGTGCTGCAGCCGCGCGACGCGTTGGCCTGGCAGACGCTGGCCCGGGCCTACCAGGTGCAGGGCCAGTCGTTGCGCGCGGTTCGGGCCGAGGCGGAAGCGCGGGCCGCCCAACTCGACTACGCGGGTGCGTTGGACCGCTTCCGCGCCGCGCAATCCCTGCCCGTGGCCGAGCGCAGCGCCGATTCGATGGAGATGGCCATCGTCGACAGCCGCCGGCGCGACGTGGAGGTGTTGCTGCGCGAGAGTGTCAAGGAAGAACAAGACGCCAAGCGCTGAGCCGGGCCGTGACCCGCACAGCGGCGGAGCGTGGGGGTGTACTCAGAGAACGGCTTTGACCGCCGCGTCCACCACCAGCATGAGTGCCGAGTAGATCAGCGAGCCCAGCATGGCGGCCCAGAAGCCATTGACGCCGAAGCCGTTCATGAGGCTGGCCGCGGCCCAGAACAAGAGGGCGTTGATCACGAAGAGGAAGAGGCCCAGCGTGATCACCGTCACCGGCAACGTGAGGATCACCAGCACCGGGCGCAACACCACGTTGAACAGACCGATCACCGCCGCCGCGATGAGCGCGGCGGTGAAGCTCTGGATCTGCACCCCGGGGTAGAGGTAGGCCACCAGCAGCAGGGCGCAGGCTGCAAGCAGCCATTTGAGGAGGAGTTTCATGGCGGCAGCATAGCAGTGCCGCCCTGAAAGCATGCCAGCCCTGCGACCCGGGGGGCACTCAATGCGCCGGCACTTCCTTGGACTGACGCGATGCCACAACCTTGCCCACAGCCAGAACGAGCAGCGCGCCGGCGACCGAAGCGCCGTATTTGATCATGTCGTTTTGCGGCAGTTTGAGCATCCACTGCCAGCGGTCCGGGTTGGCGAGCACGGGGTCTGACACGAGCATGCCGCCTGCAATCCAGCCCAGCAGCATGCCGCCGGCGACGATGATCATCGGGAAGCGGGCCATCAACTTGATGACGAGCTGGCTGCCCCAGACGATGATCGGGATGGAGATCAGCAAGCCGAGCACCACCAGCAGCATCTGGTGTTCGCCCGCGTTCTGGGCGGCACCCGCGATGGCGATCACGTTGTCCACGCTCATCACCAGGTCGGCCACGATGATGGTCTTGATGGCGGCGAGCAGCTTGTCGCTGGTGGCCATTTCGCCATGACCTTCATCGTCGGGGGCAATCAGCTTGATGCCGATCCACACCAGCAGCAGCGCACCGATGAACTTGAGCCACGGCAGGGCCAGCAGCGTCATGGCGAAGAAGATCAGGATGACGCGCAAGACAATGGCGCCCGCCGTGCCCCAGATGATGCCCTTGGTGCGCTGCGCGGGGGGCAGCTTGCGGCAGGCCAGCGCGATGACGACCGCGTTGTCGCCGCCGAGCAGGATGTCGATCATGATGATCTGCCCGAGGGCGATCCAGAAGGCAGGCGCAGTCAGGAAATCCATATGTTTCTCGTCGTCGTTTGTTCAAAGGCACAGGACAAGGCGCATCTCAGCCGAGGTGCCTGGGTTGACCCGCAGTGGGTCATGCAAAGGTCGGGATCGCCATCGTGACGAAAACGTCAGGCCACGCCAAAGGGAGCACTGCGGAATTGAGTCACTGTGGTTCGGAGCCAACGATTGTACGGGCGGGGGGGTCTTGGCCGCAGTACGCAGTTCCCACAGCGGCTTCGGATGGCCCCAAACCCTTCACGGCGAGGACCGTCTGGCTATGATCGGCCTCCCTCAAGAGACCCACCATGGCCGGCATCCACATCACCGACATCGAAGCCGCCATCAATTTCTGGCGCGAGCGCGCACCCTCGCCCGACGGTGTGTCCTTGCCCAAGCCCACCCGGGCGCTGGCCGAGGTGTATGCGCTGATGGTGTTTTTCCACGAGTCCGAGGCCGACGAAGCCACGTTGCCACCCGCGGCGCGCGAAGCCTGGCTGGGCTGGTATGACACCACACCCGACACCCCCTGCATCGCCATCTGTTCCACCAGTCAGGGGGATGAGGTGTGCAAAGGCTGCGGCCGGCTCTTTGACGAGGTTCAGCGCTGGACCGAGATGTCGCCCGGTGAGAAGCGCGCCACCTGGCGCCGCATCACCATCGAAGACGACGCCTGGCGTTTCAACCGCTACGCGGAGCGGGCGCGCTGAAGTTTCAGACTCTCCTGGCGAGTTCCGCCGCCTTGCCCGTGTAGCTGCCGGGGGTCATGGCCAGCAGCCGCGCCTTTTCCGGCTCGGGAATCTCCAGGCTTTCAATCAGGCCGTGCAAGGCCTCGGCCGTCACGGTCTTGCCGCGCGTGACTTCCTTGAGCTTCTCGTACGCACCCGACACACCGTAGCGGCGCATCACGGTCTGGATCGGCTCCGCCAGCACTTCCCAGGCGTTGTCGAGGTCGTCGGCCAGCGCTTCTTCGTTGAGCTCCAGCTTGCCCAGGCCCACGCCCATGGAGTGGTAGGCCAGCACCGCGTAGCCCAGGGCCACACCCATGTTGCGCAGCACGGTGGAGTCGGTCAGGTCGCGTTGCCAGCGGCTGATGGGCAGCTTCTCGCTGAGGTGACGCAACAGCGCATTGGACAGGCCCAGGTTGCCCTCGGCGTTCTCGAAGTCGATCGGGTTGACCTTGTGCGGCATGGTTGACGAGCCGATTTCACCGGCCTTCAGGCGCTGCTTGAAGTACCCCAGGCTCACATAGCCCCAGATGTCGCGCGAGAGGTCGATCAGGATGGTGTTGGTGCGGGCGATGGCATCGAACAGCTCGGCCATGTAGTCGTGCGGCTCGATCTGGATGCTGTAAGGCTGGAACACCAGGCCCAGGCCGAGTGGCTCGGGCTGCTCGATCACATTGCGGCTGAAGGCTTCCCAGTCGAAGTCGGGCCAGGCGCTCAGGTGGGCGTTGTAGTTGCCCACGGCGCCGTTCATCTTGCCCAGCAGTTTCACGCTGGCGATCTTCTCGCGCGCGGCGGCCAGGCGCACGACCACGTTGGCGATTTCCTTGCCCACGGTGGTGGGGCTGGCGGTCTGGCCATGGGTGCGGCTGAGCATGGGCACGGCGGCAAAGGCATGGGCCATTTCGCGCAGCTTGGTGATCACCGCGTCCAGCGAGGGCAGCAGCACGGCGTCGCGTCCGCCTTTGAGTTGAAGCGCGTGGCTGGTGTTGTTGATGTCTTCGCTGGTGCAGGCGAAGTGAACAAACTCGGCCGCTTTCTCCAGCTCCGGCCGAGCTTCGAACCTGGACTTGATCCAGTACTCGACCGCCTTCACGTCGTGGTTGGTGATTTTCTCGATGTCCTTGATGGCCTGGCCGTCGGCTTCACTGAAGTTTTTCACCAGGCCCATGAGGTAGGTGCGCGCACCCGGAGACAGGGGCTTGAACTCGGCCAGACCGGCGTCGGACAGGGCGATGAACCAGGCAATTTCGACCTGCACGCGGCGGTGCATGTAGCCCAGCTCGCTCATCAAGGGACGCAGGTGGCCCAGGCGGCCAGCGTAGCGACCGTCCAGCGGCGACAGGGCGGAAATGGGTGACAAGGCCGCAGAAGATGCGGCGGCAGCGGGCGTGGAGGCAGAAGCCGAAGGGGTGGTGGGGCGCATCGGGCGATTGTAGGAGGCCGGGCTTTCCATGGGCCCTGTCAGTCGGACCGGAGGCCGGGCTGGCTAAAATCGCGTTCCCACGGGCAACCGTCTTCACCCACCAGTCCTCCATGAAACTCATCGGCGCCATCACCAGCCCCTACGTTCGCAAAGTGCGCGTCGTCATGGCCGAGAAAAAACTGGACTACCACTTCATCCAGGAAGACGTGTGGTCGGCCGACACGCAGATCGGCACCTCCAACCCGCTGGGCAAGGTGCCCTGCCTGGTGATGGAAGGCGGCGAGGCGGTGTTCGACTCCCGCGTGATCGTCGAATACCTCGACACCCTCTCACCCGTGGGCAAGCTGATTCCGACGCAAGGCCGGGAACGCGCCGAGGTGAAGACCTGGGAGGCGCTGGCCGATGGCCTGCTCGACGCTGCCATCCTCGCGCGTCTGGAATCCACCTGGGCCGGACGCAGCGACCAGCAACGCTGCAACGCCTGGATCGACCGCCAGCTCGGCAAGATCGAAGCCAGCCTGAAGAGCATGAGCCAGGGCCTGGGCGAAAAGCCGTTCTGCTCGGGCATTCACCTGAGCCTGTCCGACGTGGCGGTGGGCTGTGCGCTGGGTTACCTGGACTTCCGCTTTCCGGTGATCGACTGGCGCTCGGCTTACCCCAACCTCGCGCGTCTGAGCGAAAAACTCAACCAGCGCCCTAGCTTCATCGACACGAAACCTGACTGACCCCCCCCCGCGCCTCGCCTTTGGCGCGTCACCCCCGAGAGGGCGATGCCTGCGGCCTGGCAAAGCCAGTTCCGCGGCATCCTGAAGTGAGTCACGCGCGCCGGTGAATCACCCTCAGGTGTTGGCTCGTTGTTTGAGCCATCGCATCAAGCTGCCCACCACGGGCAGTTTTTCGTAGAGCTCTTCGGCCGCGTCCCAATAGTCACGGTGGTCTTTGATCAGGCCGTCCTCCGTCAGCACCAGGTGCGAGCCGCCACGCACGACCTGCTCGGTGGTGGTGTCGAAGCGCTTGAAGCGGAAACGGAACTCCCACACCAGAAAACACTGCGTGCCGTCCACGATGCGGCTGCTCACGACGAAGCGCGGCCCGTGCAGGCTCTCGAACATGTGGCGAAACACCTGCGTGATCGCGGGAACGCCATGCACCTCGTTGAACGGGTCCTTGAAGCGCGCATCGGTCGTGTAGAACTCGCCGATGCGACCGAGCGACTGCGGCGAGATCGACTCGAAGTACGCGCAGAGGCGGTCCACCGCCGCGCGGGCGTTGTCACTCACAGGCCGGTGGCCCGCCGCACAGCCGGAAAGTAGGCGCGGTAGGGCAGCAGGCGCATGAACTTCATCCAGCGCGTGAAGCGCTTGGGGTAGTGCACTTCAAACACGCCACGGGCCCAGTCGTCGATCATGGCCTGCGCGGCCTGGGGTGGCGTGATGAGCGCGGGCATGGTGAAGTCGTTCTGTGCCGTGAGCGGTGTCTGCACGAAGCCGGGGTGCACCACGCTCACACCCACACCCAGCGGCCCCAGATCGAGGTAGAGGTTTTCGGCCAGGTTGGTGAGTGCCGCCTTGGTCGGGCCATAGGCCAGGCTCTTGGGCAGGCCACGGAAACCCGCCACGCTGCTGATGAGGCTGATGTGGCCGCGGCCGCGCGCGCTCATGGCCGGCACGATGGCCTCCAGCACATGCAGTGCGCCGATGTAGTTGATGTCGATGTGCCGCTTCAGGTCGGCCATGTCCATTTCGGTGGCGCGCATCTCGCGGTAGTGGCCGGCGCAGTACAGCACCAGGTCCAAGGGCCCCTGCGCGAGGATTTCCTGGGCGGTGGCCGTCACCGCCGCAGCGTCGGTCACGTCCATGGGCCAGGCCTGTGCGGTCACACCATGCTGCGGCGGGTGGTTCAGCACAAAGCGGTCCAGCGCTTCGCGGCTGCGCGCCGACACCAGCACCTGTGCGCCGCGCGCATGCAATGCAGAGGCGGTGGCCTCACCAATGCCGCTGGACGCGCCCACCAGCCACACGCGCAAGCCGCGCCAGTCGGTGATGGGTGGGTTCATGGGTTTGAACAGCGAGAAGCCGCGCGGTGCGGCGGCTGCGGCGGACGCTTGCTTCGGCGCCTCGACGAAGGCGTGTGGCGTGCTCATGGGTTGCGCCTCACAAACGACAAGGTGACCTCGCCCAAGCGGATGCCGAACTTGCTCATCTCGGCCTTGTTGAGCATCACGCGCGAATCCATCAGGTACATCCAGTCGTCGAACTGCACCTCATAGGTCTTGCCATCAACCGGCAACAGCAGGGTGTAGCCCCAGCGGAAGGCGTTGCCCTTTTGCTCGCCCAGCGCAGTGCCCACCACATCGTCGGCGGTGCCACTGAAGCGTCCGTTGCCCAGGTGCTTCATGCGCCAGATGCGTTTGCCCGTGGTGCCGTCGCTGTAGTTGAAGGTCTCGTCCAGCACGCCGTCGTCGCCGTTCCAGGTGCACACCATCACCACGGTGAAACGTTTGACCACCGCACCCGAGCGGTCGGTGAACACGCCGTACGCGTCCAGCGTGCCGTTGAAATACGTGCGCAGGTCAAGCAGCGGCTTTTCGCTGGCGTACTGGCCGATCTGCGGGCCGGCACAGCCCGCGAGGGCGGCGGCGGAGGTGATGCCGGCGGCGAGCAAGAGTCGTCTTTGCATGGGGTGGTCTCAGGAAGGAATGGAGGTTTGGGGGGTGAGGCCTGCGCGCTGCTCGGGGCGGATCACGAGCGCATAGAGCGCACCGCCGGCGAGCAGCTTGAGCACACAGGGCAGCAGGCAGTAGGCGATGGTCAGGGTCTGCAGCGCCGCCGGGTCGCGTGCGCCGGGCTCGTAGCCAAACAGCGCCAGCAGCGGCAAAGCCAGACCGGCGGCCAGCGCCAGGTTGAGCTTGGTGGCGAAACTCCACCAGCCGAAGTAGGCGCCTTCACGTTGGCCGCGTTCGCCAAGCTGGCCAATGAGGCCGGCGAGCATGGCGCTGGGCAGCGTGAGGTCGGTGCCCAGGGCAATGCCGGAGAGTGCACAGACGATGAGGAAAGGCACCACGTCGCCCGCGCCGAGCGTGGCGGCCCAGATGAACACCGCCACCGCCAGGCCCATGCCCACCAGCCAGGTGAACGCCAGCCCGATGCGCGCCACCAGCTTCACCCACAGCGGAATGGACAGCGCCGCGCACAGGAAGTAGGTGGCGAGGAACGCGGGTTCCACCGAGGGCGATGCCTGCAGACGGTCCTGCACGAAAAACAGCACCAGCGTGGCGGGCACGGCGCTGGCGGTGCCGTTGATCACGAACACGGCGAGCAGTCGCAGAAACGCGGGTTGGCGCAAAGGCGAGGCACCGAGCTGCAGGGCGGGCCCCGCAGCCTTCAATGCGATCGGTGTGGCCGAGCGGCTCCAGGCCCACCAGCCCAGCGTGAGCAAAACGGCGAAGGTGGACACGGTCGCGCCCAGGCCCAGCGTGGCCGGCAGCACGGCGGCGATCAACACACCGAGCAAGGACAGGCCTTCGCGCCACGCCACCACGCGGCTGCGTTGCGCTTCGTTGCCGCCCAGGCGCGCGCCCCACGACTGGTGAGCTACGGCCACCACGCTGTAGGCTGTGTAGGTGATGGCCATCAGCAGCCCGGTCCAGGCCAGCAGCACGGTGGTGCCCGCTTCACGCACGCCGGCGGGTGGAAACAGCAGGCCCCACAGGCCGAGCGCCAGCACCACCGCAGACACCGCAGAAGCGCCGAGCACGGCGGCGATCGAGCGTGCAAAGAGGCGATCGCACCAGCGACCAATGATCGGGTCGAGGACCGCGTCTACCAGCCGCGCGGCCAGCAACACCAGGCCCAGCAAGGCCAGCGGTGCGCCGAATTCGCGGGCGTAGTGGTTGGGCAGGATGACGTAGAGCGGCAGCGCCACAAAGGCCAGCGGCAGGCCGAGCAGCCCGTAGCTCAGACCCCGGCGCCAGGCGCCCGCACCCATGAAGTGCGCGGCGGGTTCATGGGCAGGAGCCGCCAAGCTCATCGCGGTGTTCCGCCGATGCCCTGCACCAGCGTTTCGCGCATGCGCGGCTGCGAGGTTTTTGGCGAGAGCCATATGCCGAAGAACAAACGCGAAAACGCGTCGTCCGCCACTTCGCCGAGCAGCTTGCCGTTCAAGTAGAAACGCGCTCCGCTGCCGGGCACGTGAATGCCGGTGATGCGGTCGCCGCGTTTCACGTCGGGGAACAGGCTGCTCATGGCCTGCGTCCAGCGGGTGGCCTGGGCGGGTTCGATGGGGGCCAGGTCCTTCATCTCGCCGATGGACCGCTCGGCGATGTCGGCGCCCTTGAAGTCTCGAAGGTAGGCCAATTCCAGGCCGAAGCGTTGTGCTTCAAATCGGCTTATGTCAAAGCCCGGCAGCGCCCACAGGCTGGCGTCGTACACATCGAAGCCCCAGTAACGCAGCCGCGCCTTGCCCACGGCGGTCTTGTCCTGCAACGCGGCGCTGAGGGTGGGCTCGGGCGCCTGCGCAATCGCGTGCGGGCCCCACAGCGTGCCGAGGGCCAGTGCGAAGGAGATGACAGCGCGCTTCATGGTGTGGCCCTCAAACCGGCTTGCGCAAGGTGTACTGGACCACGTCGGTGCTGCCCTGCTCGAATGCGGCTTCGCAGTAGGCCAGGTAGAACTCCCAGATGCGCAGAAAACGCTGGTCAAAGCCGAGTTGCAGCACCCGTTCCTGTTCGTGCAGGAAACGCTCGCGCCAGATGGCCAGCGTGCGGGCGTAGTCGAGGCCGAAGGCGAACTCGTCCACCACCTCCAGGCCAGCCTTGGCCGCCTGCGCGCGGAACTCGCTGGGGCAGGGCAGGCAACCGCCCGGGAACACGTACTGCTGGATGAAGTCGGTGCCTTTGATGTAGCGCTCGAAGTGTTCGTCGTCGATCACGATGCTTTGCACGCAGGCCTTGCCACCGGGTTTGAGCAGGCGCGCCACCGTCTGGAAGTAGGTCGGCCAGTACTCGCGGCCCACGGCTTCCACCATCTCGATCGAGCAGATGGCGTCGAACGGTGCGTCGTTGATATCGCGGTAGTCCTGCAGTCGCAGATCGGCGCGGTCTGCGCGGCCGATGCGCTGCATGCGCTCGTTGGCGAACTCCAGCTGTTCGGTGGACAAGGTCACGCCGGTGATGTGGGCGCCGAATTCGGTGGTGGCCTTCTCGGCCAGCGCGCCCCAGCCGCAGCCGATCTCCAGCACGCGGTCGCCCGGCTTCACACCGGTCATGCGCAGTGCGCGGCGCACCTTGGCGTGCTGCGCCGATTCCATGGTCTGGTCGGGGCTCTCGAACAGGGCCGACGAGTAGTTCATGGTGTCGTCCAGCCACAGGCCGTAGAAGGCGTTGCCCAGGTCGTAGTGCGCGTGGATGTTCTTGCGGCTGTTGGTCTTGCTGTTCCGGTTGAGCAGGTGCTTGACGCGGTAGGCAAAGCGGCCGAGCCACGAGCCGTAGATCACGTCTTCCACCTCGCGGCGGTTGGCCACCATCAGCGATAGCAGCGCGGGCAGGTTCGATGTGGTCCAGTCACCGGCGATGTAGGTCTCGGCAAAGCCGATGTCGCCCGACTTGAGCGAGGCCGAGCACACGTTCCAGTTGTTGAGCTTCATGCTCGCGTGCGGGCCGTCGATCTGGCCGAAGCGCTGCACCGAACCGTCGGGCAGTTGCAGTGTGAGGCTGCCGTGCACCAGGCGCTGCAGCAGTTGCAGCGTGGTGCGGGCGGCGGCGGGGGCGTTGCGCGGCAGCGAGAAACCGGCGGGGCTGGTGGAAGCGGTGGAGCTGTTCATGGGTGGCTGTGTTCGACGTTCACGGGAGAGGCTGGCAATGCGGCGGCGGTGACGAATTCGCCCGGAGGCGGTGGCTGGCGGAAGAAGGGCGCACGTTTGATCCACAAGCGCACGGCCTGCCAGTGGATGCGCGCCATGACGCCGACGGTCATGGCGGGGTAGGTCCACAACGCTCGGCGCAGGCTGCGCGCGTTCAGCGGTTGCAGTTCACCGCTCACGCTGGTGTTGAGGAGCGGCTCGCTGTCGGCATCGCCGCTCAAATCGTCGAAGTAGTCGATGCGCGCCACAGTGCGGGGCGTGGCGCCCTCGGCGCGCATGAAGACGAATCGGTAGCGACCTCGCACCGGGCAGAACGGCGACACATGGAACACCTTGCTGGCCTCGACGGGCTGCCCGTAGTGCGGCTCATCCAGCAGGTAGCAGTGGCGTTCACCAAAGGTGTTGTTCACCTCGGCCAGCACCGCGCGCAGCGTGCCGTCGCTCCGATGGCAGTACCAGAAGCTCACCGGTTTGAAGGTGTAGCCGAGCACGCGCGGGTAGGTGTGCAGCCACACCTCGCCTTGCGCGTCCTTGATGCCGTGTTGTTGCAGCAACTGGTCGAGCCAATGCAGGCTGTCGCTGCGGCCATCGCCGTGGTCGGCGTCGTGAAAGCTGAGTGCTGCACCGCGGTTGCGTGCCAGGGCACCGGAGCCCTGGCTTCGCAGGCTGCGCATGGGCAGCATCAGGAAATAGGTGGGGTAGGCAAAGGCGTTGCGCTGCGGGCGGTGGCGCGTGTGGCGCACCTGGCCAAACCCGATCTGCGCCACCGAGGGCGAGCTCATGCAAACACCCCGGGCAGGGCGGCGCGGCGGGCGTCGGCGCGCTGCATCATGGGCACGAGCTGCAGTGCATCGATCAGCGCGCGCGCCGCGTGCAGGCCCGACTTCAAGCCGTCTTCGTGGAAGCCGTAGCCTGTCCACGCCCCGGCAAAGTACGTGTTGAGCCTGCCCTGCATGGCGGGCACGCGGGCTTGCGCGCGGATGGCGGCGAGGTCGAACACCGGATGGTCGTATTCGTACTCGCCCACCACGTGTTTCGCGGCGATCTCACGCTGCGGGTTGAGCGACACCACCACCGGCTGGGCCACTGGCAGCGGTTGCAGGCGGTTGAGCAGGTAGTGCAGGCAGACCTGCGCGGACTCGACGTTCTTGCTCGGCGCGCGTTCGTAGTTCCAGGCGGCCCAGGCGAGTTCGCTCTTCGGCAGCACCGACGCGTCCGTATGCAGCACCGCGCGGTTGGGCTGGTAGCGGATGGCGCCGAGCACCTCGCGCTCGTCCGCCGAAGCCTCGCCACCGAGCAGGCGCAGGGCCTGGTCGCTGTGGCAAGCCAGCACGATGGCGTCAAACCGCTCCACCTGTCCTTCTGTGACCACGCGCACGCCCTGGCCGTCGCGCAGCACTTGCTGAACAGGGCTGTTCAGGCGTTTGTCGGCGATGTTCTCGGTGATCTTCTGCACGTACTGGCGCGCACCACCGTCCACCGTGTACCACTGCGGGCGGTTGGTCACCTGGATCAGCCCGTGGTTGTGGCAGAAGCGGACCATGGTGGCCACCGGAAAGGCCAGCATCTGGTCGGTCGGGCAACTCCAGATACAACCCATCATGGGCAGGAAGTACCAGTCTCGGAACTCGTCGGAGAAGCCCTGCGCCTTCAGAAAGTCGCCCAGCGGCTGCAGCAGCGGGCTGTTGTCGCGCAGGTCTTCGCCCAGCTCGGCCAGCCGGGTGGTGATGCGGTTGAAGCGAACGATGTCGGCCAGCATGCGCAGGAAGCGCGGGTTGACCAGGTTGCGGCGCTGTGCAAACACGGTGGAGAGGTTGCAACCACTCCACTCCAGCGGGCCGCCGCCGGGCGCGGCACCCGGGGCCTGCACCGAGAACGACATGTCGGACTTGGCGATCGGCACGCCGAGCTGCGCAAACAGCGCCAGCAGGTTGGGGTAGGTGCGTTCGTTGAGCACCAGGAAGCCGGTGTCCACGCCGAAGGTGGTGGGTACGCCCTGCGCGTTCGGCAGGGTCATGTCGACCGTGTGTGTGTGCCCACCGAAGTAGTTGCCTGCTTCAAACAAGGTGATGTCGGCCAGGCCCTGCAAGGTGTGCGCAGCGGCCAGGCCCGAAATGCCCGAACCCACGACGGCCACGCGGGGAACGTGGCGAGCGCCGTCGGAGGCCGGTGCCGTGCCGGTGGAGGCGGAGTGGAGGTCCGTGTACATGGTCGGACCTCAGTGGGAGCCAGTGGTGCTGGTCGGGATACAAAAGCCTGCGAAGCGCCCCGAAACGAACAAGGGAGGGAGGGAGGAGGAGGAGAAGCGCCTCGGGATTTCAGTCTGGTCACGAGGACCCGACAGGCTTCGCAGAGCAAAACGGAATTCGGTGGTCAGTCGTTGAACCGATCCGGCAATTGAGAGAAAAGCGCGCTCAAAAAAGTTCCGGACGGCTGTTCGGGCGGCGTTTTCCTGCTCGTATGGTCGGGCGTTCATGGCGGTGTTCAGGGTCAAAGTAGACTGCACGGTTTTATTGTGACTGATCGGTCACGATTTGGTCGACAAGAATCGTTCGATATCCTTGATCAGCGAAGGGTTTTTGGGGTCCAGGGTGCTCGGGTAGCTGCGCACCGTCTGCCCGTCGCGCCCGATCAGGTACTTGTGGAAGTTCCACTGCGGGGTCTCACCGGTCTTTTGCGCCAGCTGTTGGTAGAGCGGATTGGCCCCGCGCCCGACCACGCTGGTCTTGCTGAACATCGGAAATTTCACGCCGAAGGTGTTCTCGCAGAAGTCGGCAATGGCCTGGTTGTTGCCCGGCTCCTGGCGGCCGAAGTCGTTGGCCGGGAAGCCCAGCACCACCAGACCCTGGGTCTTGTACCTGGCATACAAGGCTTCCAGGCCTTCGTACTGGCCGGTGAACCCGCAGAAGCTGGCGGTGTTGACCACCAGCACCACCTGGCCGCTGTACTGGCACAGCGACTGGGGCTTTTCGTCCTGCAGGCGGTCAAAGCGGTGCTGCAGCAACGCCGGGCAGTCCACGCCCGTGGCAGCGGGCGCGGTAGGTTTGATCACCTGCGCGTGGACGGCGAGGCTCAGGCAGGCGCTCCCGGCGGCCAGGAACAAGGCGCCCACTGGGCGCCAGAGACGGTCTTTGCCGTGGACACAGCTTGAATTCATGACAAAAACTCCATAATCAGATGAACCATTGGATCATTTGTCCATGACAAGTTCAAACGCAGAAACCCCCAGCTGGCACACCATTGCCGATGTCGAACGCGACACCGGCCTTTCCAAGGACACACTGCGGGTGTGGGAGCGGCGCTATGGCTTTCCCATGCCGGCGCGCGACGCGTTGGGTGAACGGCAATACGACAACGAGCAGCTGATCCGCTTGCGCCACATCCGCCGCCTCATCGATGCCGGGCACCGGCCAGGGCGGGTGGTGGCCTTGCCGCTGGAAGAACTTGCTGGTCTGAGTACGCAGCGGCAGGAGCAGCGGATTCAAGCTCAACTGCCGGCCAGCCCCTCGCAAGCGCCCCGGCAACCCGAGGTGCGCGACGACCTGAGCCTGACCATGGAACTGTGGCTGCAGATGCTGCGCCGGCAGGATGCACACGCACTGCGCCAGGCGCTGGCCCGGATGCTGATGGAGCGCGGACTGGCCCGCCTGATCACCGAATGCGTCGCCCCCATGAACGTGCAAGTGGGTCAGGAGTGGATCGAAGGCCGGCTGGCCGTCTACGAGGAACACCTCTACACCGAGATCGTGCAGTCGGTCATGCGCCAGGCGCTGGGCCAGCTGGCCCAGGCGCGCACCCCCTCGCCGCCGCGCATCCTGCTCACCACACTGCCGGGTGAGGTGCACGGCCTGGGCCTGCTCATGGCCGAATGTTTCATGGTGCTGGAGGGCTGCCACACCATCCCGCTGGGCGTGCAGACGCCCCTGCCCGACATCGTCACCGCCACCGCCACCAGCGGCGCCGACATCGTGGCGCTGGGCTTCACCGCATCGCAAAACCCGCGCGATGTGCGCGCCGCCCTCGAACAGCTGCGTGAGCGCCTGCCGCCCCACGTTGAAATCTGGGCTGGCGGTCAGTCCCCGGCACTGCTCAAGCCCCAGCGCGGTCGGGCGCCGGGCGCCGGCCCGTTGTTTTGGCCCATGGCCCGTTTGCAGGACATCCAGGCCGGTGTGGCCCGCTGGCGCGCGCAAGCGCAACTGGATCCGGCATGAGCGACTTCAAAGGCAACAAGGCCTCGCTGCCGCAGAAGCCGTGCGCCGCCTGCGGCCGCCCCATGACCTGGCGCAAGAAATGGGCGCGCACCTGGGACGAGGTGAAGTACTGCAGCGACCGCTGCCGCGCAAAACCCACCAAGACCACCCCATGAACCAGGCGTTGACCCTGCCCCGGCCCCTGCGCCGCCTGGTGCTGGTGCTGGGCGATCAGCTCTGGCTCGGCAATCCGGCCCTGGCCGGCTTCGATCCGGCCCAGGACGCGGTGCTGATGATCGAGGCGCCCGGGGAAGCCAGCCACGTGTGGAGCCACAAGGCCCGCATCGTGTTGTTCATCTCGGCGATGCGGCATTTCCAGCAGACGCTGGTTCGCAAGGGCTTCCCGCTGCGCTATGTCAACCTGGACGACGCGGTGCTGGACGAGCCCGCCACCGCCACGCTGGCCGCCCGCCTGCAACACGTGCTGGCCGAGCTCAAGCCCCAGGCCCTGTGGGTGTGCGAGCCGGGCGAATGGCGGCTGCAGCAGGACATTGAAGGCATCGCGGCAGCGGCCGACGCGCCCCTGCGCTGGTTCGACGACACGCATTTCTTCTGCAGCCGCCAGCGCTTCTCGCGCTGGGCCCAGGGCCGCAAGGAGTGGCGCATGGAGTTCTTCTACCGCGAGATGCGCCGCGAACACGGCGTGCTCATGGACGCCGGGCAACCCGTGGGCGGGCAGTGGAACTTCGATGCGGACAACCGCGGCAGTTACCCCAAGAAGGGCCCAGGCCTGATCACGCCACCGGCGCAGTTCGAGCCCGACGCCATCACCCGCGAGGTGATCGAGCAGGTGCAGTCGCGCTTTGCCGGCCACCCGGGTGACCTCAAGAGCTTCGCGTGGCCCGTCACGCCCGAGCAGGCGCGCGAAGCACTGCGGCATTTTGTGGACCAGCGGCTGGAGATGTTCGGCACCTACCAGGACGCGATGTGGACCAAGACCCCGTTCGGCTGGCACTCGCTGCTGTCGGTCGCGCTCAACCTGCACCTGATCGACCCGCGCGAGGTGGTGGCTGCGGCCGAAGCCGCGCACCGCGACCGGGGGCTGTCGCTGGCCAGCGTCGAGGGTTTCATCCGTCAAGTGCTGGGCTGGCGCGAGTTCATCCGCGGCGTGTACTGGATGGACATGCCCGGCATGAAGACCGCCAACCACTTCGGCCACCGGCGCGACCTGCCCGCTTGGTACTGGACCGCACAGACCCAGATGGCCTGCATGAAAGATGCTGTGGGCCAGACGCTCGAACACGGCTACGCGCACCACATCCAGCGGCTCATGCTCACCGGGCAATTCGCGCTGCTGGCGGAGGTGAACCCCAGCCAGGTGGCCGACTGGTACCTGGCGGTGTACGTGGACGCGATCGAGTGGGTCGAGTTGCCCAACGTGGCGGGCATGGCGCTGTACGCCGATGGCGGGCGCTTCACCAGCAAACCCTACATCGCCAGTGGCCAGTACATCGACCGCATGAGTGATCATTGCAAGGCTTGTGTCTACCAGCCCAAGCAACGATCGGGTCCGCAGGCTTGCCCGGTGACCACGCTCTACTGGAACTTTCTGGACCGCCACGAGACCGAACTGGGCAGCAGTCCCCGCACTGCGTTGATGGTGAAAAACCTGCAGCGCATGGACCCCGCCGAGCGGCAGGCGATGCGCGACCAGGCCGTGCTGACCCTGGCCCGTCTCGATGATTTGTAAGCGCAACCCCGCTCCCCCCGCATAAAATGCGCCCGTACCGAAAGGCCCTCCATGCTCTACCCTGAACTCTTCAAACAACTCGAATCCGTGCGCTGGGACATGGACAAGGACATCCCCTGGGACCAGTTCGACGCCAGTGCGTTGACCGATGAACAGGCCCAGACGATCAAGATGAACGCGATCACGGAATGGGCGGCGCTGCCCGCCACCGAGATGTTCCTGCGCGACAACCGCGACGACTCCGACTTTTCGGCTTTCATGTCGATCTGGTTCTTCGAAGAGCAGAAACATTCGCTGGTGCTCATGGAGTACCTGCGCCGCTTCCGCCCCGAACTCGTGCCGACCGAAAAGGAACTGCACGACATCCGCTTCGAATTCGACCCGGCGCCGCCGCTGGAAACGCTCATGCTGCATTTCTGCGGCGAGATCCGCCTGAACCACTGGTACCGCCGCGCCAGCGAATGGCATTCGGAGCCGGTCATCAAGAAGATCTACGCCACGCTGAGTCAGGACGAAGCCCGCCACGGGGGCGCCTACCTGCGCTACATGAAGCGCGCCATCGGAAAGTTCGGCGACGACGCGCGTGTGGCCTTCGCCAAGGTGGGTGTGCTCATGGCGAGTGCGCGCCGCACCGCGCAGGCCTTGCACCCGACCAACCTTCACGTCAACAAGGACCTGTTCCCCAACGACACGATCCAGAGCCGCCTGCCCGACCCTGAGTGGCTGGAGCACTGGCTGGACAAGCAGATCGACTTCGATGCCGTGTGGGAGAACCGCGTGGTCGAGCGCATCCTGCACAACATGAGCCTGCTCATGGAGCAAAGCTTCAAGACAGTGCAGGAGCTCAACCGCTTTCGCAAGTCGCTGGCCCCTGCGGCGGTGATCGCGCCGGCCTGAAGGCCACGCTCTCCGACAAGCCCGCTGCCCAGCGGGCTTTTTTCATGCTCGGCGAGGGGCACTCCAGCCGGTCGCCAGTCCCAGCACGATGCCCCAGCACACGCCAGCCAGGTGCGCGACCTGCACCACAAAGAGTTCGTGTGTACCGTCCCACACCACGGGCCGCTGCCAGGCCTGCTCCAGTGCCACCTTGGAGAGCACGGCCGCACCGAGCAGCAGACCCCAGAAGCGCGCGCGCTGAATCGGCAGGCGCCCCAGGGCCAGGTGAACCGCCACCACCAGCGCGCCGGCGTGCAACAGGCCCGAAAGTCCCACCACCTGCTGCACCTCGGGCCACAGCAGCAGGGACAGTTGAACGAGCGGCCATGCCAGCAACCAGGCCAGGGCGCAGCGCCCATCGGGCCGTGCGACCCAGCCGATGGTCAGATACGCCGTCAGCACCAGCAGGTTTCCGATGAGGTGGGGTGCGTTCAGGTGCACCCAGGCGCCCGTCCACACCGTCCAGGGGTGTCGGATCCAGCTGTCGGCGCGCCAGGTGAAGGCGTCCGCCACGGTTTGCGGTGACCACCAGAGCAGCAGGCTGGCCAGGCCGTGCAAGGCGCACAGCAACAGCCAGCTGCGCGGACGCTTCATGAAGCGCGGGGAGTGTCCGAGGCCGCGCCCAACACGTGGTACCAGAGCGCGCGCACCGCCGCTGCCGAGTCGGCCACGAGTGCGGCATCGACCTGCGTGGGCGCTTCGTCCAGGCGCGCGCGGTGCTGGATCTGGCGCAGTTCCCTGTAGGCCTTGGCCGCGGCTTCACCCATGCCGGGTGCCAGCAGGCCAGTGGCTTCGGCGCGGCGAAGCAGGTTGATGTTGCCGGTGTTTGCGCGCAACTCGGGGTGCGTACTTGAGTGCAACAGCACCAGGTACTGCACGGCAAATTCCACGTCGACCATGCCGCCGGGGCTGTGCTTCACGTCGAACATGGTGCCTCGTACCGGGTGCGCCTGGCGCACCTTCGCGCGCATGGCCACGATCTCGCGCGCCAGCGAATCACCGTCGCGCAGCGCGGTGATCACGTCTTCGCGCACTTCGTCGAACCGCCCGGCCAGGGCCACACTGCCGAGCACGAAACGCGCGCGCGTCATGGCTTGGTGGTCCCAGGTCCAGGCGGTGTTGCTGCCGCGTTGCTGCTGGTAGTTGGTGTAGGCCTGGAAGCTGGTGACGAGGAGGCCGGAATTGCCGTTGGGGCGCAAGGCTGTGTCGATCTCGAACAAGTCGCCCTCGCCGGTCTTGACCGTGAGCCAATTGATCATCTTGCGCACAAAAGCCGCATAGATTTCTCCGGCGTTTTCGTGCTCGTCTTCGTACACAAACACGATGTCCAGGTTGCTGCCATAG